>JAHDSP010000383.1 GCA_018432645.1 Bacteroidales bacterium
AAACTAAATCTAATAGAACATATAGATGCCCTACTGCTAGACATTGGAAATCTCAATTTTGGAATTTTAAAATTACTAATGTTGCTAATATTTTTTCAACCTAATTTTTTTGACAACACTATTTTAAAATAGAGCCAAAATGTTAAAAATAATAAACCAGAGGCATTCCCTCTGGTTTATTACTATTAACTAAGATAAGGATTAGTTTTTATCAGTATAATGCCCATTTTTAGGTTGTAGATCTTTTGTAATAATTCTAATTAAGTCTATAAGTGTCCAGATACCCAACCCACCAAGTGTAAGTAGTTGAACAATACCCTGCCATGTGTAGCCAAGATAGAAGCGGTGAATACCTAATTCACCTAAAAAGATACATAATAGCAAAGCAGCTATCCAGCTTTTATCACCAGACTTTGTAGCTTGATTATTATCATTGTTTGTATTGCTTTGTTTCACATTAGCTTTTTTCTCAGTATTAATATTAGTTTTAGTAGAAGCGGGAGCGTTATACCATGAATTTGTTTTTTGAGATGTATAAACTACAGGATCATTAGTAGTAGATGCTACAATATTTTCATTTATAGGTACAGAAGTTGTACTAGAATTATTTACAATAGCCTCTTTTGTGCTATTGTTATTGATATCATTAGTTTGTGATTTAGATTCTTTTATAGTCGTTGCAGTAGCTATTGAGCTAGCATTTTTATTGTTTTTCACCTCATCATTATCAGCATTTTTCTTTACAGTAGTGGGGTTCCCATTCTTAAATTCTATATGGTATCCTGAGGTATATAACCTCTTTTGCATTGTGCAGGAGCTAATAAATATCATTAATACTGCACTTGCTAATAGCAAAGTAAAATTTACTTTTTTCATATTTTTAAAATTTTTAATTTTTCCCCTACTCATATGGCTTTTCGGGAACCGCCCCGTTTTTTTAAGTGGTTTCTAGACTCCACGTTGTCAAACTTTATTATAGAAATTTAAAAATTAGCAAAACTATATCAATATGAGAAATGATTCATTTTAAGAGTAAAATGATTAATACATACATTAATTAAAGAGCTTCATCCCATTTTAATTGTTTTTTCGATTCTTCATTAGCAGTAATAGTAAGTGTCCCAGTAAACCATTCATAATTATCTTGGTCTTTTATACTATATGTGACGCTTTTAGCCATATCTTTACCTAAATCTATTTGAGTAATAGTTCCACAATCTCCTAAATATTCAGGTTCTGCAGTACAATATTCAGATACAGATATATCATCTTTTTTTACATTATCAATATATACTGTTAATATTCTTGCACCATAGTCCATTAAAGAATCAGATGTCGTTTTATCAAACCAGAATAATCCATAACCCAAATACTCGCAGCTACCATCATCTTCTTCTGCATCGGGATTATAATTAATACTTTCTGGGTCCATGCAGCCTTTTTCTTTTGCACAGCTTGATGACATAATTGCAAATGCACTAATTACAAGTGCCATTAATATAAAACTTGTTTTTTTCATATTTTTTAAAATTTTTTAATTTTTCCCCTACTCATATGGCTTTTCGGGAAACGCCCTGTTTTTTTAAGTGGTTTCTAGACTCCACACTGTCAAACTTTATTAGAGAAAATTGTAATTTTCCCTTTTTTAACAATCAAAAAGCTATGGGGGACGTTTCTTAATATAATTAAAAAAATGTGATTTATCAATATATATATATATATATTGCTTTTGTCGTAAAATTAAGCTTGTTAGTAGAAATGATTACTTCATCATCAATCATATAATAATAAATATTGTGTTGCAAAAATATATAATTTTTATAAATAAGCAAATATTTTTTTAATTTTAAAAAAATTTTTTTGGTTCTATACCTTTTAGCCTAAAAAGTAAAATTATAGATTAATAAAATTAAAAACTATGATTATTTATGTTATTTTTTAACACAAAGGACACTAAGTTATTACACAAAGTACACCAAGTGTCATTTATAGCCCCTTTTAATTTCATCTTTCTTAGTGTTCATTGTGCATTCTTTGAGAACTTTGTGGTTACTATTTAACTGTCCATTAATAAACCAATTATTAACAAATTGCACTTTATTAATTTTTAGACTTATAAAATATTATAGAAACTAATAAATTTGTATTGTTAAATATTATAAATAATATTTGAAGATGCAAAGTCAAATATGGTAGATGAAATTCAATTACAAAACTTGTCTACAATAACTTAATATTAATGGTACAACATACATAAAAATAGTAGTAAAAAAAGATTGTAGTATTCCAGAAGTAAAATTATTGCATGTTTAGATTTTTAAAAATAGTTTCTTTATGATAATTTATAAAATATCTATATTATATTTACGATGAAATAAAGGTGAAAAGAGAAATAAAAGATTATAAAAAAATTTTATAACTTTTAATTAT
>JAHDSP010000365.1 GCA_018432645.1 Bacteroidales bacterium
ATCGGACGGAATATTATCTAGGATAGAAATTAGGATTATCTGGTTTTGTATTAATACCATTTTTAGTGATTACCGTGGTAGAAATTACTTTGATTTCATTGGGATTTTAGTCTGCAAATTAAATTGGTGATTGTTATTATATCTGGGTTATAGTGCAAGATTAGTAGTTAACTAAAAGCGGTAGTATTTATGTATGTATCGATCTGACATTATCTTTATAGGATTTGTATTTATGCTTCATATCTTTAGTTCCAATGAGTTGATATCCAATTTCAACATACCCACCATTTTTAGTTCCTGCATAGGTTTTACATAGTCTGGGTGTAATGAATTCAATCATATTTTTCTCTGAAATCCACTTAGCAAGTTCTCTTTCAACATATCCGATATGAACCTTCTTAATTTCTTTTCTAGCTGATATACAGCCGATTATTTTAATTGCGTTCTTGTCTTCTGGGTTATCTGGTTCACGTTCAAATATCAAAGAAACAGGTTTAGAAACCGCTAATTTTGCGAATTTAATCGCGTCTTTTTTTCTAAATTGAACACCTTGGACCATCAAAGCTGGTGAGTAAATTTGGTATCCTTCGGGAATTGGTTGTTCCCCAATATGAACCTTCTTATAAAAAGCCATTCTGTCCCTCCATCTACTGAGGTAATAACACCGCTAGCAAGCGTTGAAACGGATCTGCGAATTATCAAAAAGAATCTCGATAGACTCAATAAGAGATTGAGATCCGAAAACGAGAAGAGCCTTATCCCTGAGATTGCTTTCACGTTATCAACCGCCTCGAAGATCCTTAATGATTCCTGGTTAAATAGTTCCTTTGATTTATCTAGTAGTATTTGTGGTTCTGGAAGTCTCTTCCATGATCTCTTGACCTTATCGATTCTACTCTTCGGAATGAAGAACATTTATATATTCGTTGAATCTGTCTTTAGTAGTCATTTATTGCTTTCCCTTTTTTGGTTTTATCAGTTTGTTGTATATCTTGTTGAATACACCTGTTCTCTTATCTGGGTGTCTGAATGACCAATAAGTTTTTAGATATTTCAGAAAACTATCCAACTCTTCTTCAGTTTCAATATTGTCTATAACTTTCTTTATAACAAAGTCCTTATCTACTTTGCTTATAAAGTTCTCGATTCCTTTATTTATAGATGTTTCAACTCTTTCGTCTAAGTCATTCCCCACACCTTGTATTTGACTTCGGATTGTATCTGCCATTGATTTCTGTATTCCAATTATGAAACTATTGAAATTATCACGTGGAACCATTTCAACAAGATCCTCTTGATAACCTCTATTGGATGATTTCAGTATGCTTTCTATTTCTTCGTAAGACTTGTTTTTGTCTTTCAATTCAGTTATGATCCTGAATATTTCTATATCAGTATCTTTGAACCTTTTACTACCTCGTGATTTTGATGGAGAGAGGAATATGTTGAATCTTTGGACCAGATATCTTAGGTCTTTTTCTTCAACTCCAATTATTGTGCTAACTTCTTTTAGTGAATACATATTAGTCACCACCACTTAGTTTTATGATAACTATTGCAGGTTTACTGATAAATGTATGCAAACTGTTGATTCTATATTGAGTATGAAAACGTGCAATTTAAAGCGGTAAAGTAATCATTTTATATAACACTCTTATTATAAGCATTATAGAGATAGTAGGCATATATAAATACAGATATTTCATACAACATTTTGTGATAACCATTTTTCCCTGACTTCAAAGTCGGAATCATGTTTTTGATAGTCCTTTAGAATGAGGTTATTGTCTGCAATGACTTCTTCTAAGGTATTTGTTCCGATGAATTCGTAAACATTTATCCAATAACCATCCTCATCTTTTTTCTTTGTTCTTTTTGTTTTGAATATGGAGTTCATGATGAATGTCATAACTTTATGAGGTAGCCATTTTCCAATTATTGAGTTGTATCGTGTTTTGGTGGTCTTCTCGAGATATTTTGAGAACATGAGTTTTAGCTTATCAGTATTAATGAATCTATTCTCTTGACTATATTCGTCTAAGAATTTTATGAATAGGCTTATATACAAGGACTTTGGTTCTAATGTATATGCTATGGATTGCCCGTTTCTCAATTTGTTATAGATGGCTATTGCTGAAATTGTGAGATTCAAATTCATAACTTTCTTCTTGCTTGAGAATAATAGATCTAGATTCTCTTTTTTTTGGAAATCAAGTTCAATAGGAGTTTTCGTAATGTTTTTATGGTTATCATATATCTTTTTGAGAATAGAGCCATCTATCTTACTAAAGTCCGTAAGTCTTTCTATTGCGATCCTATCTTCTTTGTCTACATGCTGGCTAAACGTTGGATTCATTCTTTTGCGGCTTATCAATGTTTTGAGGACATCATCAATTCCGAATACTTGTGATTGTTCGTCTATGGGTATTGTAAGGAGTTCAAGATGTTCTTTCAGAATTGTTTTTCTTCTTTCTCTTTCATTTAATTTTTGGGTTCTATCTACCTGTTTATCGAAATGTTCTTCAACCTCTCTCTTGGTAAGGTTTTCGATACTTTTTATTGTTGCGAATTCCAGTGTTGATGAGAGTTCTGTTATATATTCACTTATTACCTCGGGGTTATTTGACAGTGATCGATAGAATTTGTTAAGGGCACTCAATACAATCCGCTCTGTATTGGGAACATATAATCCAGTGTCTAGTAATTTGAATAATTGATCCGTTTCATTGTCTGGGAAAATTGCTTTCATTAAATTGATCCCTGATAGTGTAAGATAATTAAGATGTTCCTTTTTACACTTGCTAATTTGTGAATTCAGGTGATTGCAGACATCTATTACCTCATTTTTGATACTGCTAATTTCCTCTTCTACTGTTTTGTATAAATCTGATGATTTATTCGTGGATCTGATTATTGATATGAATTTGGTGTTTGGTGTTGATCTTCTAAACCGATTGAAGAATTGCTCTATTGATAGTAGATCTGGCTCGTCTACCGTTATGATCGAATGGATATTTTCATTGTTTATATTTATCCCATCATTCAACACAGATGTTGTTAGAAGTATATTTACGGAATTTGGAATTACTTCTTTTTCGATTATTGATATGTATTCAGGAATATCCTTTTCATCACTGCTTGTGATGATTGATTGTATTCCGTGCTCTGTTAGTTTTTGATTCAATTCATCGAGGATCCTCTTGTTGTTCCACTGTATGATTATCAAATTGTCAGTATTGTTGTTATCCAAACAATAGTTTATGAGGTAATTTTGGACACGTTTGTTAGGGTTTCGTTCGTAAGTATAGATTTCAAGACTTTTTCTAGTTATGTTTTTATCGATGAACTTTATTTTTCTTAATGTTCCTTTGTTTGGAAGCCCATTGATAATAGGATTAACGATTGTTCCCGATAGATATATTCTCCGCTTGAATTGTTCAAGGTGGTTCATTACAAAGGATATGGTTTCGTCTCTAAAACTGTCTTGGAGTATAAGATTATGGATTTCATCAATTACTATTGTCCATTCACCTGGATCACCAGCTTCTAGAATTTTCTTTAGACCATCGTAAGTAGAGACTATTGGTTTACCCTTTCTCAATATCGGTATCAATTCACGTTGTGATACTGATCCGTCTACTTTATCCATTGCAAATTTCTTGCAGAACTGAGATGTCATACAGGTATAAGGAACCAACAAAATGAATGGTTCTTCCCTGCATCTAAGTAAGTCGATTGTAGAAGTTGTTTTCCCTCCACCTGTAGGACCGTCAATAAGTAGGTCTTCTTCGGAAAGAATTTCTTGATAAAGGTCATCACTCTTGTTGGATATCCTACCCGAGTATTCAATAATTCGATCATAATCAACATCCATACCCTTGATTGATTCTTTTAGTTTATCTCGTGTGATTGAGGATCTAATTTCCCTGAAAGCTTGTTTTGTCCTATCTGTTGACCCCTCGAGTTCGTTTACAAATGTCCAGAAGGCCATAGACCTCTTTTCTACAAAGCACGTGTAAATAACCACACCATTTAATTCCTTGAAAGCTCCTGACGGGTTATTATCATCGTGAAAGGGACAATTTAATGAGATATAGTCATTATTATTAGTATAGTTAATTCCCTTCAACTGAAGGTATTTCTCGACCATATTTAGGGAAACGTGCGATCTCTTGTTAGAATTCTTGGGTATAGGATTTTTATCCCCAAATTTTCCTAATATGCTAAGTGTATCAATAGCTTTTATTAAGTCATTCAACGTATTAGTTGATTTATCAAGAGGTGTGTTTCCACCAATGAAGTTTCCGTATACTGAAACGTGTTTGGATTTTATTTCAATACCAAATTTATTCTTTATATCACTTACTGATTTAATAGCTGATCCAAAAACCATTTCAACAATTTCTGGAAACCCCTCATTCCAACCGTTAA
>JAHDSP010000221.1 GCA_018432645.1 Bacteroidales bacterium
AAAATAGAAAAAATATTAAGGAATAAAGTATCTACAAGTAGCACGATCTTGGGAGAAGATAAGAAAGAATTTAAGAAATTTAGGTCGAAGAATTTAAAGAGTAAGGCAGTAAAACGAGAACTAGTGAAAGATCAGAATGATACATACAACATAAATACAGTTAGACAGCATACAGTAAGGTTTGCGAAGTGGATAGATAAGAAGTTTAGAGGAGTAGCTACTAAATACCTGCAAAGTTATATAATGTGGTATATAGTGAAGCACAAATATTTACTGAATAAATTAATAGAGGATGTAGGGAGGATGTTGAATTTAGCGGCATCAGATAGGCGTGCATGGTATGAATACATCAAGCTTAGAAATAAACCAATAGAAAACCTAACATAAATCTATTTTAATCCCACACTCTCATCTCTTAAAATTTTTTATGAAATAACTATTCACGTATTTTTATGTGCTACGTTATTAAATCATTTATATGATTTGAGTCAATTTATTCATCTTTGATGATTACTACACTTTAAGACCTTTATATTTTTTGTTTCATTTTATCAGTTCACATTTTTTTATAGAAAATAATCATATTTACAATTCTATACTTTGTTGTCCTAGTTGTTCTGCAATAAATTTTTTCACAAAATGTGCAGTATATCCTTTATCTATTGTCATGATTTCTGGCAATGAACCATTAAATATTATTTCACCGCCCATATTTCCGCCTTCTGGTCCTAGATCTATTATATGATCGCAGTGTGTGATTACTTCTAAGTTATGCTCGATTATTATAACTGTATTTCCCAGATCGACTAATTTATCTAAAGTTTTTAATAAAATGGAAATATCTTCGAAATGTAATCCTGTTGTAGGCTCATCTAATATATATAAAGTTTTTCCAGTAGCTTTTTTGATTAGTTCTGTAGCTATTTTTACTCTTTGAGCTTCTCCACCACTTAATGTTACAGATGATTGGCCTAATCTAATGTAGCCCATCCCTATATCATTAATCATTTTTATACTCCTTTGTAGCCTTGGTTGTCCATCAAAAAAATTATAAGCTTGTTCAAAAGTCATATCTAGTATTTCACTAATATTTTTACCTTTAAATCTAATCTCTAGTGTTTCTCTGTTATATCTTTTGCCATTGCAAGTAGGACAAGTTGCATAGACATTATCCATAAATTTCATTTCATAGACTAAATAACCTGTCCCCTTGCAAGTGTCGCATCGTCCGCCACCTACATTAAAGCTAAATCTACTTTTAGTATAACCACGCATTTTAGATTCTGGCTGCTGAGCAAATAATTCTCTTATATAATCAAATATTCCTATATATGTTGCTGGATTGCTACGTGGCGTCCTGCCTATAGGTGATTGATCTATGATAATTATTTTATCAATATTTTCGAGTCCTTCTATATTATCATACTCTAAGCAATTATGATATGATTTATTTAAAATGTTAAATATTGCTGGATATAGTGTTTCTGTTATTAGACTAGATTTGCCACTTCCAGAAACCCCAGTAATACCTATTAATTTATTAAGTGGAAAATCAACAGTTAGATTTTTTAGATTATGTCCTTTAGCTCCTATAATAGTTAAGTTTTTACCATTGCCAGTTCTAGGCTCTAGCTTTGGTGTAAATTTCTTTTTCCCACTTAAATATTGACAAGTTAGTGACTCACAATTTTTCAAATCTGCTGGTGCGCCTTGAGCAATTATTTTACCACCATGTTCGCCTGCTCCTGGACCGAAATCAATTATTTGGTCTGCAGATAGCATCATATCTCTATCATGTTCTACTACTATTATTGAATTATCTAAATCTTTAAGTTTAATTAATGAATTTATTAATTGTTGATTATCTCTCTGATGTAAACCAATACTTGGTTCATCTAATATGTATAAGACTCCTGTCAAGCCAGTACCTATTTGTGTCGCTAATCTTATTCGTTGAGCCTCCCCTCCAGATAAACTATATGTAGGTCTATTAAGTGTTAGGTATGATAGCCCAACGTCTAATAAAAAATTTACTCTAGTTCTTAATTCTTTCAAAAGTTCTTTTGCTATTATATTTTGTTTATCATTAAATATTTTATTCAGACTGTCTATCCAGTTAATTAATGCCGTTATCTCCATATTAGAGACTTCTGCTATATTTTTATTATCAATTTTGAAATATAAACTTTCTTTTTTTAATCTAGCTCCTTCGCATGTAGGACATGGTTTAATGGTTTGAAAAACATTTGCCCATCTACGCATCATAGCATTATCTGCATCAGCTAATTTATTAACAATATTAATAATGCCATCATAGTTTAGTTTATAATCAGAAGTGATGCCGATATCTTTATAATTTATGTTTATTATTTCATCGGTACCATATAATAATGTTTGAATTACTTCATCAGGAAATGTTTCGATAGGATCATCCAATGTGAGATCATATTTTTGTAAAATTATCTCTAATTGTCTAAAAGTCCAATTATTTTTGTATTCACCAAAAGGAGCTATACCGCCCTCTCTGACACTTTTTCTTCTTTCTGGAAAAATTTTATCAATATTTATCTCGCTCACATAACCTAATCCTCTACAAGTCGGGCAAGCACCATATGGTGAATTGAAAGAAAATGTATTCGGTTCTGGCAGTGGGTACGAAATTCCCGTATCTTCACACATTAAATTTTTTGAGAAGTAAGTAGGTGTATCATTATGTAATATTATTAAATTGCCACTGCCATATTTGAGAGCTAAATCTATGCTGTTTTTTAATCTTTTTGATTTAGTAGGATTTACATCTAATTCATCTATCCATAGTTCTATATCGTGAGTTTGATAACGCTCGAGTTTCATACCTTGTTTGATAGTAGTTAGTTTACCGTCTATCCTCATTTGCTCAAAGCCAAGTTTAGCATATCTTTCGAAAAGTTCTCTGTAATGTCCTTTACGAGCTTTTACTAATGGAGCTAATATATGAATATGTTCTCCTTTGAATGTTTCTTGTATTTTTTGAATAATTTCATCTATTGATAACTGTAACATTGGTTTGCCTGTCATATATGAATATGCAGTGGATAATTTAGCATATAACAATCGTAAATAATCATATATTTCAGTAACTGTTCCAACGGTAGAACGAGGATTTTGTGAAATAGTTTTTTGCTCTATAGCTACTACAGGTGGTATACCTGTGATATTATCTACGTCTGGTCTATCAAACATACTTACAAATTGTCTGGCATAGGCTCCAAATGTTTCCATGTATCTTCGCTGTCCTTCAGCAAAAATAGTGTCAAAAGCTAAAGAAGATTTTCCACTACCACTGAGTCCTGTGAAAACTATTAGTTTATGTAAAGGTATATCTAATGATATGTTTTTTAAATTATGTACTCTGGCTCTTTCTATTATTATATTTTCATTAGTCATTTTTTTTTACTCCTAATCAAAAAAATTTAATTTGCAAAATTAATAAAATTATGTAAGTTTTCATTATTGTATGATATTAATTTCATAAAATAAAATTATGGAAATCCATTATAAAATTATAAAAAAAATCATTGTTGTCCGATAAAAATAAAAAATAGATAATA
>JAHDSP010000260.1 GCA_018432645.1 Bacteroidales bacterium
ATTTCATTTTTTCTCACTGGCATACAAAAAGCTAATATTATAAAAGCAAAAGCCAAAAATCTGATAGCAAATAGTATCCATCTTTTAAGAGTTTGTTCTCTTTTAGTCTTTTCAGTTAATTCTCTCAATATTCTAATATGAGGGAAATATGCTTTTATCGTTTTTCTAAAATCAAAAAGGTGAATAATCAATGGTATAAGTAATAGAAATAAAAACCACAATCGTTCTGGAAATAGGAAAGTCATAAATAAAAAGTTTTATACAAAAATATTAAAAATTTTAATTGTGGGGCAATTAGTGAATTGCCAATACAAAAGTAGTTTTATGAAGCAACGTTTTTAATTCGTCGCTTCAGCATTAGTAATGTTCATTTCTATTAATCAAAGAAAACACGATTTGAAATAGGCGTTTAGATAATAACTATATTATTACTTGTCCATTCTCGGTAATAACTATATTTCATATGAGTATAATTGATTTTAAATAAATTTCTATATAATTTACTTTTCTTTGTCAACCACACAAAGAAAAGTAACAAAAGAAAAGTCTCCGCGGGGGAAATGATTTGATAAAACTACGCAATCACCTCTTGAGGTTTACAAACTCGCAAGCTATAGCTTGCTCAAACAGTGTAAACCCTTTTGCTCATCCCTGCTTGCTTGTTTTATTACAAATCATTTCCCAATGCGGATTTGACACATCGTTTTTTTGGCGTCGAGGATGTTATCTACAAGTAATTCGATTTGTGAAACGATGGATTTAGTAGATTAAATGATTAATATAAAGTTCTTAATTTTATTGTTTTTCTGACATTTTTTTGATTATATGTATTAATTATGCACAGTATTTTTGTCGATATAAAATGCAGATAATAAATGATTTTTTCTTTTATTTTTTAGGTCAATAAAAAATAAAGTTTATTACCCCACTTTTTTGTCAAAATAACTTGTTTATTTTCAATAAGTTAGCTAATTTCTTTTTTTTAGGTCAATAAAAAATAAAGTTTATTACCCTACTTTTTTGTCAATAAAATATTTACGAAATTTTTTACCGCCAATTGTTTTATTCATTGACTTTTTTTTCTCTCATTTAATCTGGCTTTTTGCATATTTTCTCTAATTCCACCTTCTTTTATAAATTGTTCCTCTAGTTTTCTTATTTGTTGATCTAATAGATAATTCGTTTGATGAATTAAACAGATAATAGTATTTACTGAGACCTCTGGATTAGAATTTTCAATATATGACTTATAAGTCATATATGACCTATTCTTTAATTTCCCTAAAGCTCGTATTTGTAATACTTTGGGATCGTCTTTTCCCCATAGTGTAAGGTTATTTGTTCTTAAATAATCCTTATAGTCTAATAGTAACTCTTCTAAACTAGCTCTAGCTACTCCCATTAATTTTATTTCGGTTTCTTTAGATGTACCTGATGCCATACTGCCTTCTGCTATATTTTGTTTTCCACTCCTTGCTGCCTGCACCATCTGATCATGTGTTCTAGAAAATTTACTAATATATTTATCACAAAAATAAACAGTGGCATCATATACTATCTCTGCCATTTGATAAGACATAAGATTTTGATAACCGCCATGTGGAGGAATAAAACCATTAGGATTAGATGACATAAAAATATAATTTTTTTATAAAATAATTACTATTTGGGTGATTCTGTTTTATTTATATTTGATTATAAAAGCTTTATTGCAATCATTTGCTATTATTCCATCAAAAGTTAAATCAGGATAATAAACATTCATACTTCTTATTGTATTTTCAATTAAAATCTTCATAAATGTATCTATAGATTGATCCGCTGATAAGATTTGCTCTTTTTTGGCTTCTACTTCACCAATAATTTCATATGATACTAATGGTTCACACATTACATATATATCTTTACTATATAATTTTTTAACTCTTCCAAGCCCAATTTTTTCAGTATTTTCATCTTTGAATTTTATTAAATATGCAATATATCCATCATATGTTATTATACCATCAAAATTTTTAACTTTTCCTTTTTGTTCTTTAGTAATACATAAGGATACTAAATTATCAATCATCGATTTAATATTTGGTATATCTTCAATTACCTGAGAGGTTACAGTAAGTAATTGTGAAGCCATAGAATAAACTTCACCTACAATTTCATAAGATCTAATTGGTTCACTATATATATAAACTTCTTTAAATTTTATTTTATTAACTGTGCATAAACCTTTATTCTCCTCTTGCGATTTTAGTAAATTAAATGTAAGAAGAGATATTAATAAAAAAAATACAATTTTTTTCATAATGTTTATTTTTTTTAATTTTTCCCTACTCGTATGGCTTTTCGGGTTACGCCCCATTTTTTTAAGTGATTTTTGGTTTTCACTTTTTTAACAAAAATAATTATTTTTTTAAATTAAACAAATCAAAGAAAACAGAATAATCATCCGGATATCATTTGTTCAGACTTTTACCTTTCTACTATCGCTATCTCTTCGTCTGTCAAATTATATACATC
>JAHDSP010000085.1 GCA_018432645.1 Bacteroidales bacterium
AATACATTTTCAATGTCTTTTGCGATGATAGCTTCATCTTCTACTATTAAAACTTTTGTCTTTGCCATAATTCAAATTTTTAAATTTTCGACAAAATTACAAAATATTAATATATATACATAATTATTTATTAATAAATAGACTAAAAAATGTATATTTTATATATAATAACATGTATTATAGACTAAAATAATATTTTTTTACACTAAATAATTTTATTGAACAATAAATGGTAAAGAAAATGAATCCTTATCAGTAATAATATTCAATATATAAGTACCTTTATTATAATTTGCAATATTTAAAGTATAAACAGTTTGATAATCATTTATCTTTTCATTTATAATTAAATTGCCTAAAATATCATAAACATTCAACATAAAAGAATTAATATTAGAATCTTCTAATATTATATTTATATATTCATTAGCAGGATTTGGATAAAGATTAATATTAGTTTGTGAAATAATATAAGAATCTATATCAGTACCACAAACTCCCCTTCCATTTATTTCTGTAGGGTTTGTATTATTAGGATCTAACCAAGGTTTTAATTGTTTATCAGAAGTAGTTCCATTAGATGCCCAATGATAAGAAAATTTACCGTAATAATCTGATTGATCAGTTGCACTGCAATCACTACCGCCACCTGTTAATGTACCTATAATATTACCATTATTATTAAATAATGGAGAACCACTAGAACCACCTTCAGTAACACCATGTCCATTAGCAGTAGCTACCCATCTAACAGACCAATGTGTACTATATCCTGATGAGAGAGTATTTTGATAAGTACTTATTTTTTTAATATCACCTGAGGGATGATGTATACCTACTCCACTAGAACTAATACTTGTCGATCTTGACCATCCATTGTAATATGGATTATAATTGATAGGTACATTATTTTTAAATTTAACTAAATAAAAATCTGAACCTGTACTAGTAGCACCATAATTATCACTAGCTACAAAAGTACAACCTGTAACAGTGTGATTAGAAAATTGAGGACTAGTGCCAGAGCATGTAGTAGCTTCATAATTAAAATAAAATACCCAATAATTCAAATCTGAGGTACTAGATTCATAACCACAATGGTCTGCTGTAAGAAAATATGGAGTACAATCACTATTAGTATTATTCACTAAAGAACCTGTACATAAATAATAATAACTGCCAGCACGCAATTGTATTTTAGCAACACCATTTTTTTGATTTGTCCAATTAGCACCTTCTGAACAAGCTACATTGACATTACATGCTCCAGACGACTTTTCAAATAATACATCTCTATATATATAGCAAATTTCACCTAAATGAAAAAATGAATAATCTGTTATATAATTTGGAATATTAAACTCTAATATTATTTCTTCTCCTGGCAAAGCTTGTATAGCTAATACGTTATCTTTATTATTCAATTCATTAGTATAAGCGCCTAATACTATAGATTTATCAGGATTATAAATAAATAATTTGACTCCATTTGGTATATTAAAATAATCAAACAAAGCATTTAATGCTTTAGCATCTTTAGAT
>JAHDSP010000109.1 GCA_018432645.1 Bacteroidales bacterium
ATAGAATATCATACTATCATTGCAAAGCCAATTGCTACAAATGGAAATAAAAAGCTAAGTATAAAAACTAAAGATAAAAATTTAGCAAATAATTTTTGTTGAACATTTTTGAGTGGTACAAATAGAACAATTGCTGAAGCTACTAAAGAGAGCCATAAAATAGGGTAAGTAACATATCTATTTGTAGTAACATTGTAAACTCTTCGTTGTGGGTTAATAGAATAGCTAAAAATAACACCAAGAATTCTGGATTTTTTTAAAAAAATTGTTCCGTTTTGCTCTAGTAGATATATGTCATTTAGTGATAGTCTCTCAGCTAATATTTGACTTTTACACGCTTTGATAACAAAATTTTCTTCATTATTTTGTGGTTCTATTATATAAGCATTCTCACATTCATACCATTGTTTAGGTAGATAATAATCAAAAAGGAATAGAATGCTTAAAATTAAAAATATTACATTTAACCAAGATGGGTAAAGAATTTTATTGATAGGTATATTGTTTAGTTCTTCTTCCTTTTTCCTAAATTCTTCATATCTCATTTGAGCATATTGATATGCTTGTTTTTTATATTCATCGTCAGTATTTTGATGTATATATTGTGAGCCTTTATTATTTATTAAAAATAAATATGCTTCAGTAATTTGAATAAATTTATCTGCAGAGCTCTCGCTAGTATTACTATCAGGATGATAAATTTTTGCTAATTCTTTATATCTTTTTTTAACTTCATTTTCAGTAGCATTATTATTTAATGATAGTAATTTTAGAGCTTGCTGTCTATTCATAAAAATAATGTATTATACAAAAATCTAGATAGATTATATATATTCACTTCCTTTTTCTATTAAAATATCTTGTACAATATTTCTAAGAGATTGTTCATCATTTTTATTTAATATTAAAAGCATATCATCATTTTCAACAACAATAAAATTATTTAAGCCTTCTATGACAACAAGTTTTTTATTAGCAGGCATTTGAATTAAGCAATTTTCTGAATTATAAATCATAATATTTTTGCCAATTATGCTATTATTATGTTCATCTTTTGGTCTTTTTTCGTGTAGAGAAGCCCACGTTCCCAAATCATTCCATGGGAATTCAGAAATTATAGTATATACATTATTTGCTTTTTCCATTATAGCATAATCGACAGATATTTTTTTAATATTTGAATAAATTTTTTCTATTTTTTGTCGTTCCTTTTCTGTGTAATACCAAGATAGATCACTCATGAAGGCATTATAAATTTCTGGTTCATATTCTTTAAAGGCGTCAATAATAGTTTTTGCACTCCACACAAATATACCAGCATTCCAGAGGAAATCACCACTTCTAATAAATGTTCGTGCTAATTCTATAGCTGGTTTTTCGGTAAAAGTTTTTACTTTGCAAATTTTCTGGCCTTTTTTTGGAATAAATTGAATGTATCCGAACCCAGTATCAGGACGAGTCGGCTTGATTCCTAAAGTCATCAATACATCATTATTTTTTACATATTCTATAGCTTGATTTATTGTATCTACAAAGGACTCTTCATCTTCAATTAAATGATCTGATGGTGCAAATATCAAAATTGCATCAGGATTACTTTTATAAATCTTAGCTGAAGCATATGCAACTGCAGGTGCTGTATTTCGCCTATCAGGTTCTATTATTATTTGCTCATCAGTTATTTCAGGTATTTGCTCCTTTAATATATCAACGTGTATTCTAGAAAGGACAAAACGTATATTTTCTTTTTTAACAACTTTGCAATATCTTTTGTATGTACTTTGTATTAGCGTCTGCCCTGTAAATAAAATATCTAAAAATTGTTTAGGTTTATTCTCTCTACTCATAGGCCAAAAACGTACACCAGTACCACCAGACATTATAACGCAATATACATTCTCATTCATAATATTTTTTTACAAATTTACTTATTTTTACAATCAATAAAAAATTTTATTGTTTATAGCTATAAATATATATATTTAATTTTTAATTTTAATATTAATTACTAAGCAATTTAATAAATAAAAATGATTTATTAAAAATTAATGGTTCAGTTTTTGATATAAATAACAAAAAAATATATATGAGAAAATTTTTCTTTTTAATTTTACTGTCATTAGTATCCATAATATCTCTAAACTCTCAAATAATTTATTGGACTAATTACAAATATGACGCAGATATAATAGTGTATGTAACAGAATATAAATATGATGCTGATTTAATAGTTTATAAATGCGATTATAAGTATGATGCTGAGGGCAATAATGGGTTATGGTATTTCACAGAATACAAATATGATGCTGATAAGGTAATATATTTCACAGAATATAAATATGATGCTGACATAGTAATATATTTTACTAATTATAAATATGATGCTAAATGGGTAGATGCTGCCAAGAAGCACCTTTTATATTAATATTATAAATAGGGGATTTATTTAAAATAAGAATTGTAAAAAGATAATAATAACAATTTTAAAATGTTTACAATTAAGTATTATATCAATATTTCAACTTTATCAAACTCCAATACCGCTCCCACGCCCACCTATCGTGCGATGACAAGTTTAATAGTCGCCCGATGTCTGATTCTACCTCATCTTTCAAGTACTTATTCATCACTACAAACCACATAAGGTAGTTCTGTAGATACTTTGTAGCTACACCTCTGAATCTCATCATCCAAACTAGAAAATTGTTTATCTTTTTC
>JAHDSP010000280.1 GCA_018432645.1 Bacteroidales bacterium
CATTAATGGATAATAAATATTTTGAATTTATTAGACATGATATCATTCAGCCAATTCATTTAGAAATAGATGAGATATATAATTTAGCTTGTCCAGCTTCACCAATTCATTATCAATATAATCCCATTAAGACTATTAAAACTTCAGTTATGGGAGCAATAAATATGCTTGGACTGGCTAAAAGAGTAAAAGCTAAAATTCTACAAGCAAGCACAAGTGAAGTCTATGGGGATCCGTTGGTCCATCCACAATATGAAGCATATTGGGGTAATGTGAATCCAATAGGACCACGTTCTTGCTATGATGAAGGGAAACGATGTGCCGAATCTTTGTTTATAAATTATTATTTTCAAAATAAAGTAAGAATAAAAATCGCACGAATTTTTAACACTTACGGACCTCGTATGCATCCTAATGATGGGAGAGTAGTTTCTAACTTTATTATTCAGGCAATACAAAATAATCCAATAACTATATATGGAGATGGAAGCCAAACAAGAAGTTTTTGCTATGTAGATGATATGCTTGATGGGTTAATAAAATTGATGAATACTAGTGATGAAATCATTGGACCAATAAATCTAGGTAATCCATCAGAATTTAAAATTATCGAATTAGCAGAATTGATAATAGATTTAACTAACTCAAAATCAGAAATAATACATTTACCATTACCTGAAGATGATCCAATAAGAAGACAGCCAGATATAACAAAGGCCAAATCGATATTAGAATGGCAACCAAAGATAAGTCTAAAAGAGGGATTAGTGAAGACGATAGAGTATTTCGAGAGATTAATGATAGAAGGGAATTTATAAAAGAGATTAAAAGAGGAAAGGAGTATATAATATGAACATTTTTCAAATGTTTAAAACAGTATATGATATTTTACTCACTCTAAAATATTCATACCAGGCAAATCTATCCGAGGATGCAAGGTTAAGCATCCTGCCAATATTACTAATGACACCTCCTGATAGATATTTACCTATCGCTACATACCACATAATGTAGTTTTGCAGGTATTTGGTTGCTACTCCTCTAAACTTTGAATATATCCATCTGGCAAATTCCTCTGACTTAGCCTTCACTATAGCTGTACTATAGATACCTCGTTTTTTCTTTTTGGCTCCTACAATCTCTTTGTGTTTCACTTTACTCTTTCTTATATGTCTAAATGCGTATTTGGTGCCAGTACATAAAACTGCATCTTCTGGTATTCTGCCTTTTAGAAATTTTTCTATGTCTTCTCGCTTCGCTCTTTTGCTCTCAGTGTTTCTGAATAGTATATTTCCACTTCTATCTGTAGCAACTATTACAGCAACTTTCTTTGGTTTTTTTCTCATCGATTGTTTCATCTCTTTTACACTTGAATATTTTCTACCCTTTTCAGAATAATCCATCAGCAATTCGTCTATTTCTACTATGCCAAAGAAATCAACATTTTTGTCAAAATTTTTCAAAGCAGCGAGAATTTTGTGTCGCCAGGTAAAACTTGTTGGCAGACTAATGCCAACCTCTCTAGCA
>JAHDSP010000366.1 GCA_018432645.1 Bacteroidales bacterium
AATTTTGTTATGGTTTCTAAATCTTCTACCATTGTAATCATTCTTTCGATAGTAAAAGAAGAACGTTGGAGATATTTCATATTAACGTCAGGATCTGCTACTGCACCATCGATGAGTGTATCTACATAGCCTTGTAGTGTAGTTAATGGAGTTTTTAACTCATGAGAAACATTTGCTAAAAAATCTTTACGAAAATTTTCTAATTCTTTTAAAGTAGCAATTTCTACATTTTTAAGTTCTATCCACCTTTCTACATCTTGCTGTACACGATTTAAAACATCACCTTTCACCCACTCTTGAATAGGTTGTTTATCATTGCCCAGACGTTTAGTTGCTATATTTTTATATATTAATCTTATTTTATCATAAATAAACCTGACGATTAATTTTTTAAATAAAAAATAAATACCTATAATTTCAGAAATTAAAATGATAATCCAAATGCCCAAAGACAAATCTATGAAATAAAATAATAAGCAATTAATTATCAATGTAAGAAAAGTTATTAAAGTGAAAACCCAAGACAAATTTTCGGGATTTCCAGTATTTAAGAAATTTTTAAACATTTATGCGTTTATTTTATAACCTACACCTTTAATAGTTTGAATTAAATCATTACCTAATTTTTCTCTAAGTTTTCGTATATGCACATCAATAGTACGTTCTCCCACATAGATATCATTGCCCCACACTTTATCTAGAAGTTCATCACGAGTATAAACTCTACCTGGATGTTTGGCTAACTCATATAAAAGTTCAAATTCTTTTCTAGGCAAAACAAGAGGATTACCATCATTTAGCACTTCAAATCTTTCAGGATTTATAGTAATATTTTTAATTTCAATCAGATTATTCAGATCTTTATCATTATTTATTCTGCGTTCTATAGAATGAATTTTGCTAATAAATACACGTGGTTTTATAGGTTTTGCTATGTAATCATCTCCACCTGCTTCTAGAGCAGCTATTTGAGTGAAATCTTCACTACGTGCAGTTAAAAATATGATATAAGGATGATAATTTTTAAATTGCTCTCGTATTTGCCTACAGGTCTCTATACCATCCATATCTGGCATCATAATATCTAATACTATAATTTCAGGATTATGTTTGTTTACAATTTCTAATGCTTTTATGCCACTACGTGCTTTTAATACTTTATATCCTTCTTTTGAGAGATTATAACTCAAAAATTCAATTATATCTTCTTCGTCATCTACAATTAAAATTTGCATAATTATTTTTTTCAAAATTAATAATTTAATTACTATTTTGCTAAAATTAATAGTAATATAATATGAATTTAAAGATTTATTAATATTGTATTATTTTTATTGTAAGAATCACTGATTTTTATTAGTGATGAGTGATAAGTGATAAAGTTGATTAGTTGATTAGTTAAATAGTTGATGAATTTAAAAGTTTAAGCAAATAGATAAGACTATTTTAAACTATAATAAACCAATTTTAAATTATTATTCTTAATTATTTTTTTGGTTCTATAACGTTTTGTATAAGTAAAGATTAAAATAAGATTAATTTTGTAAAAATAAATTTGTTAGTATTGGTTTATTTATTATTGTACAGTTAAATATTAAACAATAAATAATAAGAGGGAGCGAATTTGTAATTCGCCCCCTCTTTGTTGTAATAAAAATAAAAGGAATTATAGTTTTATGAAGGATTTTTGTAAGAAATCATTACTATTGATAATTCTAATGATATAAGTGCCTGATGGCATGCTAGCTGTGTTGATAATTAAATCATTATTAATATCAAATAATACTTCATTATAAAAGATTCGCCCCATAATATCTAATATTTGTACTGATGCTTTATCAACGTTACTCTGAAAATGAATATTTAAAATATCATTTACAGGATTAGGATATAGAGATATATAAATACCTGAAAAATCATTTTCGTTAATTCCTACAAAACCAGAATTACTTAATAATGGACTGGTGCTTTGTAGTCTAAAATCTGGATTAGAATAATTATAAGGATCTCTTATTAGCAGAGGAGCATAGGAACTAAGAGTATCATTATTAAATGAAGTAGTTAAAAACCAAGAGCGAATGTCGAAAGTTGATCCACTAGCAGTGTTGAAATAGTTCCCAGCCATAGCAGCCATAGTAACATATTTGATGTTTAGAATGCTATTGTTTGCATTGGATTCGCATGCAGACCCATCAATCATCAATCCATCTTGCCAACCTATAAAAATAGAATTGTATATGTCAATGCCAGTATTTCTGCGAAGATGCATTGCACGTTTGTAATTGCTGTTGATTGTAGTAGAAGCATCTTTTTTAGGACCGAAAATAGATACATTTGAAAAAACAGCTGAAGTTTGAGGTGTATTAGTAGAACCGCTAGCGTCATTATCACTTTCGAAAGCATTAGAGCCACTCACGTCTGCTATATTGGGTTCACGTAGTGCTACTGCATATTGTATCATACCAGAAAATCCATAATCTGTATCAAAATCATCATCCCAGGTACCAAGAGTAATTAAATGTTTAGCATTCACACAACCACCAAACCATTCATAAGCATCATCACCACTATATGATACCTGTACATAGTCAATAATGGTATTTTTACCAACACCACCCATGGTTAACCCATTGATTTCTTTATCAGGTTGGAATGGAACACCAGGGAATTCTATTCTTAAATATTTTAAAATACCACTATTATCATTATCATTTGTACCACCGTAATAACTACGTGGTCCACCTTCTATCTGAGCTTCACCACCTGGCACATTTATTTTTGCATTGCCGCAGATTATCACTCCACCCCAATCTCCATAATTTCGAGAGCCAGCAGACTGATTAGATGTAAATACTATTGGTTCACTAGCAGTACCTTGAGCTATTAATTTAGCACCACGTTCTATAATTAAAGTGCCTTTGCTGTTTTTGTCACCACGAATAATAGTGCCAGGTTGTATAGTTAGAGTAACACCATCTACTACATATACAAATCCTTGTAATAAATAAACTTTGTCATTAGTCCAAGTTGTATTACTAGTAATTTCACCACTAATAGTTTGCGTAGTAACTGGATAATTAGTGTTTTGAGGATCCCAATTAGCCCAGCCACTTGTCCAATCATCTTGATCATTGAAAGCTCCTCTATAACTTACTTGATCGAAAAAAGGATCATTAATACTTGGTTGAGAATAACTAACTAATGGTATTAAAATGACCATTAAAAATGGGATAATACTTGTTCTTTTCATAATTTTTATTTTTTGTTGTTTCTGTATTGCAAAATTGCAATTCATATATTATTCAATTATTAAATCAATTATAAAATTTTATTAATAAATGTTAACTAAATTTTAAAATAAATAGATGTATAGATTTAAAATGTTTTATAAAAAATTGTGAGGAGATGGATTAAGAAGCTGTGATATGACCTGTTGGAAACAGGTCATATCACAGCTAAAAATATTTTTATGAAATATATATGATTTTTGATTAAAATATTTATATATTTGCAAAAAAATAAAAATTATGGATAAAATATTCGAAGAAGAAATAGATGTCTTTGCCCTGACTAAAGAAGAAGCACGCAGGTATTACGACAATTTATATAATAAAATCAAAAATGAAGGCAAAGACATTGTCGATTATCAAGAGCAAAAAGCCATGTCTACAGGCATACTTTGTCCAGACTGCAATAGCAGTCATGTAATCAAAAATGGCTTGCAAAATGGAGTGCAAAACTACATGTGTAAAAATTGTAATAGACAATTTCGTGTTACAACTGGAACTTTTATGTATGGCATTCACCACAGAGATAAAATGCTAGAATATATCAAATGCATGTCAGCAGGAATGACTTTGAGAGAATGTGCTAGAAATGTAGGAATATGCTTGCAAACAAGTTTCTTTTGGAGACATAGAATTTTAAGTGCTTTACAATCGTTTGAAGACAATGTTAATTTCTTTGGCGTAGTAGAATTAGAGGAGCTTCTAATGAATTACTCAGAAAAAGGTAAAAAGAAACGAGGCAAGCAAGATATAAAAAAACTAAAGAAAAAGAAGCCAACCAAAGTAGCAGTATTGGCAGCTACAGATAGAAGTGGAAATATATTGTTCAAAAAGTTAGAAGAAAATAGTGTCCAAGCAGAGCATATATCAGATTTTTTAAAATCACGAATATCAAAAGATTCAGTGGTATGCGGCAGTAATAAAAAAGCTTTCAAAACAGTTAATGCAGAGCATATTAAACACAAAGAAATAACTGATAAAAACAAGATGAAAGGAGGTATATATGGTGTATCAACTGTCCATAAGAAGATAACAGCTTTTGTTGGTTGGATATATTATAAGTTTCGTGGAGTTGCAACGAAGTATTTGACAAACTACATTATGTGGTTTGTGGTTAAGGGGAAGTATCTGGCGGATAAGATTATAGAAGATACGGGAAGGTTGTTGAATTTGGCAGCATCGGATAGACGGGCTTGGGAGCGGTACAGTGATTTGATGTCAAAAACATATTTATTCTATAACATCTAAATATTATTTATAAAATTACCTCCTCTCTCCACACCTTAACTTTATATTAAATTAATTCTATTTAATAAGCTTTTTTAACTCTTTTCTTAAATAATAATATTTTGTTTATATCTATTTATAAAATTTTTATAAAAAAATTAACAAGTTATAATTTAATGTTTAGTCTTTTGTAATCTAACAAATTAAAAATTTCAACTTTCATTTTTCTTTTTTCAGATAGCACAAAAGTAATCAGATTATAGAATGAATATAAAAATTTTATGCCGATTTTTTTAAGGAGATTATATTTTTACAGTGAACTTAAAGCTATATATTCTAGGAATATTGCTTTTTTCTGTTATCAATGTAACATCTTCTCCAGAATTTGATTTTTCTATTTGTATGAATTCTTTACTACCTGCTAAAATATTATTAATTTGAAAATCAATAATGAATTTTTTAGCAAATGTTTTGGAAATATTAATTTTTAGATTATGATAAGGTAGTTCATAAATGTCTGGGTTATTAGTATATGGATCTCCTACAAAAGTTATACGTTTGCCAAAAACATTATATAATATGCTCGCTTGTAGGTCTAAAGAATCAAATTGGAAAAATAATCCACCATTTATCACATAGGGAGATTGGCCTTGTAGCATTCTATTGTTTTCAATACTTTCATTTTTAAACATTACATTACTTTTTATAAAAGAAATATTAGCAATAGCAAACATCCATGGTAATATTTTTTTATGAATTTCTGTTTCTAATCCTATCGCAATAGCATTAGGAACATTTTGATATGAATATTGTAAACCAGTGCCTGCTGGTATAATTTTATATTCAATAGCATTTCGGAAAGTTTTGTAAAAAACATCAAATGAAAAAAGTTCATCTATAGAAAAATAATATTCATATCGTAGGTTAAAATGGTTTATTGTAGCATTACTCAAGTCAGGATTGCCTATTATCACTCCCTTGGCTTCGTAATCATAAAATGCATATGGTGCTATTTCTCTAAATTGTGGTTTATCATATGTCCTTCCAAAATTGAATTTAATTTTCATTTTTTCGTTAATATCATAGCCTATTGCAAATGAAGGGCTAAAAAACAGCATTGGATTTTCGTAATTTACTTTATCATCATCCATTGGAGGATTAGTAGCATCTGTAGTATATGAATTTAGTCTCATAGTGTTATACTCTACTCTCAAACCCAAATACCATGAAAATCTTTGTAGCTTTTGCTGCCATGCAGTATAAATAGAATAGTTTGTTTCATCAGCAGTGTATGAATCACTAGGATTTGTAGTCTCATCTAGTATAATACCATTTGATGCATTGATGTAATTATCAGTAAATATCTGTTCTACAGGCAAATATGCCATATCCCAATCGAAATGCATCACATTAGATATTCTATAACCGAAATTTCTTGCCTCGAAATTTCTAGAAAGTTTGCTAGCAAATAATCCGAAATTTATATTGCCTTCTTCATCATTAATATTTATAGATTGAATTAACTTCGCCCCAGCACTATATTCATTTTCATGTAATTCTTGAAATAATCTTCCAGACATTGCAGGATTAGCAGTAAACATAAAATTAAGAGCATATTGTCCATATCTATCATTATCTTGTTGATCATTTCTAACCCAAGTCAATCTTTTATTGTCTGGCTGCAACATTGTCGTAGAAGTGATACCTCCAAACCAATGTATATCTGTATTTTTACCTAATTTATGTTTCCCAGATAATTCACTTAAGAAAATATTTCTTTTTTTGTATAACATTTCATTACCACGAATATTTGTACCTCCATAATAATCTTTACCTTCTCTCCATGTAACTTTGTCTATAGTTATGTCTGTAAGTAATACAATTAAGTTGATGCTATTATTGTTAAATAAAGTATTGATAGTAGCTAAAGCACTATTCATATATCTGGATTCATAGGTTGTATCTAGAAAATAAAAATTAGTATCTGGTTTATCTAAAAACGTATTGTAACTATTATAACCAGCTTTCTCAAAAGTTGTTTTTGCAAAATTAGAATTGCTATATAGCATTAAATTACTATAAAGGTCTACTTTTTTAAATTTTTTATGCAAGGAATATGTTAAAGATAAATTTGTATTTGTTGGTGCTATAGTAGTCGTAGAATTCCATAACCTATTTAAGGTTTTATCTAATTGTAATCTATTCTCATTAGTGCTATTAATCAATGAAGAAGGGAAATTGCTAGGAAGTGAAAAAATGTTTTTTATAGGTAAAAACAAAGTATTATTTTCTCCATAATATTGAAAATCTTTAAATGTAGTAAATGGATTAATAGACTGCCCGAGAGAAAAGGTAAATGAATTTTTATCGAATTCTTCTCTTAACTTTATTTCTACTAAAGCTCCGCCAAATATTGAGCTAAAATCAGAAAAAGGAGATTTATAAATGTGTATGTAATCAATGAATTGAGCAGGAATAAGGTCAAAAGAGAAACTCCTCTGATCAGCTTCCATACTAGGAGCTTTTACATCATTTAGGTAAATATTATTGTATCTAGCACTTAATCCTCTGACTATAATAAATTGATCTTGCATAGTAATGCCTGGCAGTCTTTTAACTACATCTGTACTTGAGGATTCTTTGTATTTAGCTATTATTTCTTGAGACACGCCCGTAGTAATGATAGTGTTATTTTTAATGCTATTTAATAAAGCTATTTGATTATTATCAATCTTTGTACTTTTTATTTCTATTGTTTCTAAAATCTCATTTTGCTTAGTTAAATATATTGTGAAATTATTTGTTTGATTAGCGGGTATTTCTGAAATTTTAATAACTAAAGATTGATAGCCAATAGCTGATATATGTAATGTATCATTTTCATTACAATTATTTATTAAAAATTTACCATCGAAATCTGTTGTACCACCTTTATTACTATGATTAATTCTAATATTTACAAATGGAATAGGTTCTTTACTAGAATTGTCAAAAATGTAGCCACACAGGTTTTGTGCTGTTGCTATATTAGAATATAATATTGCAAGTGTAATAATAATGTAACGGAAGTAAAAATTTAAATCTTTCATATTTTTTTTCAAAAGTATAAATCCAAGATAATCTTAATTTTAAATTAATATTTTTAAATTATTATCTAATATTAAGAAATCGTTAAACAAAATCTTTTCATTTGTTTTTTCAATGTTTTGATTTATTGCATAAGGTGTTTAATTAATAAATAAATTATTACAGGTTCATTCATGGTAATGCTTTATTTCATTAAGAGTGTAATTTTTTTTACTAAATTCAATCCTAAAATCCTTTAATCCCAAAAATCATGGTTCAGACAATAAATAGTTTATGAGTTAATATGTGATATGATAAGGTGTTTAACAAGATATTTGTTGTTATTAATCCACAAATGTACACAAATGATCACAAATTAAAGATAAATGTTGATTAGTTGATGAGTGATTAGTGATAAGTGATGGACGATAGATTAAATTTTTTATAAGTTAATTATTGAAAAAACTAAACTTTTACTAACTCAAAACATTATAAAACCATTAATCATTTATGTAAAATATTAATAATATTTGTTTGGTTACAATTAACATATTAAAAATATTGACTTTAATATTTATCTTTGCTAAAAAAATGCTTAGAATTGGTGTCGTCGGTATTGGCCATTTAGGTAAAATACATCTCAATTGCATTAAAGAAATACCTGGTTTTGATCTTGTAGGGTTCTATGATGTAAACTACGAAGTAGCA
>JAHDSP010000193.1 GCA_018432645.1 Bacteroidales bacterium
AACAGATTTTGTAGGCTGGATTTATTTTAAGTTTCGCGGAGTGGCAACGAAGTATTTGACAAACTACATAATGTGGTTTGTAGTGAAAGGTAAGTATCTGGCGGATAAGATTATAGAAGATACGGGAAGGTTGCTAAATTTAGCGGCGTCTGATAGGCGGGCGTGGGAGCGGTATAGTGATTTGATGTCTCAAACATATTTAATCTATAACATCTAAAAAATTTCTTAACCCCCTTTTCTTTTTTGTCACTATACTTATTTAATATTACATTTGAATTAAACATCATAATTTTCCCAAACTCTTTCTTCATATTTTTTATATTAATTTCAGTAATTTTGCAATTCAATTTAATTACTTATTTATGGAATATAATTTTAAAGAAATTGAGAAAAAATGGAGAACTGATTGGGAAAAATCAAAAATTTATAAGGTCGATATTGATTACGATAAACAAAAATATTATGTATTAGACATGTTTCCATATCCGAGTGGTGCAGGGTTACATGTAGGCCATCCATTAGGCTATATTGCTTCTGATATTTATGCTAGGTACAAAAAATTGCAAGGTTTTAATGTGTTACATCCTATGGGCTTCGATGCTTTTGGCTTACCTGCAGAGCAATATGCCATTCAGACTGGGCAACATCCAGCTATTACAACTGAAAAAAATATTAGTAGATATAGAGAACAATTAGATCTTTTAGGTTTTTCTTTTGATTGGTCTAGAGAAGTCATCACTTGCGATCCGAAGTATTATAAATGGACACAATGGACCTTTATTAAGCTATTCAAATCATGGTATGATAAAAGTATAGAAAAAGCTCGTCCTATTGATGAATTAATTAAAATATTCGAGCGAGAAGGTAATGCGAATGTAAATGCTGCTACTACTCAAATAAAAATATTTTCTGATAAAGACTGGGTTAGTTATAATGAAAAGGAACAACAAGATATTTTAATGAATTACCGTTTAGCATATTTATCAGAAACTTTTGTAAATTGGTGTCCTGCTCTGGGAACAGTACTAGCTAATGATGAGGTTGCTGATGGGTATAGTATTCGTGGCGGATATCCTGTTGAACGAAAAAAAATGAAACAATGGCTCTTACGCATTACGGCTTATGCAGAACGATTATTAGCAGGATTAGAAAAAATTGATTGGCCAGAGCATATCAAAGAGGTACAACGCAATTGGATTGGTCGCTCCGAAGGAGCTGTTATTAGATTCCCTATAAAAGATGTCCCAGAAAAATATATTGAAATTTTTACTACACGTCCAGACACTATCTTTGGGGTTACTTATGTATGTGTAGCTCCAGAATCTGAGCTTGTCCCTTTGTTAACAAAAGAACCTGAAAAAGATAAAGTGGAAGATTATGTTAAAAAAAGTCTAAATAAGAGTGAAAGGGAACGTTTGGCGGATATAGATAAAAAGACTGGTGTTTTCACTGGTTCTTATGCTATTAATCCTTTTACTGGTGTAGAAATTCCTATTTGGATAGCTGATTATGTGTTGGCTTCATATGGTACTGGTGCAGTGATGGCAGTGCCTGCTCATGACAGTAGAGATTATGCTTTTGCTAAACAATTTGGGTTACCTATTAAGGAAGTTATCAAAGGTGGAGATATTTCAAAAGAGGCTTATGAAGATTTAGAAGGTGAGTGCATAAATAGTGATTTTATCAATGGGTTGAAACCCACTGATGCTATTCAAAAAGTTATTGAAGTAGCTGAGAAACGTAAGTTTGGCAGTAGAAAAATAAGTTATCGCCTTCGTGATGCTATTTTTAGCCGTCAGAGATATTGGGGCGAGCCTTTTCCTATTTATTATAAAGATGGGATTCCTTATCCTTTAGATGAATCTAAACTGCCATTAGAATTGCCCCCTGTAGATTCTTATTTACCCACTGAGGATGGCAAACCGCCTCTAGCACGTGCTGAAAATTGGAAAACTGAAGATGGTTATCCTCTAGAGACCTGTACTATGCCAGGCTTCGCAGGTTCTAGCGCTTATTACCTCAGATATATGGATCCTAATAATGATAATGAGCTAGTATCTAAAAAAGCTGTCGAATATTGGCGAAATGTTGATCTATATATTGGTGGATCAGAACATGCTACAGGGCATCTGATATATGCTAGATTTTGGAATAAATTTCTATTTGATATTGGTATAGCTGTAGAGGATGAACCTTTTGTTAAATTGATTAATCAGGGAATGATACTCGGTCGTAGTAATTTCGTCTATCGTGCTAAACCAGTAGATTTTGCTATTTATAAATTAAAAAATATCCTGCCAGCTATCTCAGATAATTATGAAATTATTCTACAAGATGATATTATTACTATCTCACTTGCAGATTATAAAACTTATATTTTTGTAGCTAGAAATGATAATCTTGAAAATGCTCAAAAGCTCGCTAGTAGCCTATATGCAAACAATTATAAAATTTTAATTATCAATATTGCTAAAATTTTACTAGAAAATAATCTAAAAGATACACTAGTAAACGAAATAAAAAGTTTGCAAGATGGAGAAATTAAAATAATAGGTAGAGATATGTATCTACCACCCATTTTTGTCTCCAAAAATATTGAAGGTAGAGAAGAATACACTTATCCTATGCACGTAGATATTAGCTTGGTGAGAAATGATATTTTAGATATAGAAGCTTTCAAAAAATGGCAACCAGAATTCGAAAATGCATATTTTGTTTTAGAGGAAAATAAATATATTTGTGGATGGGAAGTAGAAAAAATGTCTAAATCTAAATATAATGTGCAAAATCCTGATGATGTAGTGAATGAATATGGTGCTGATACTCTGCGACTATACGAAATGTTTCTCGGGCCAGTAGAACAAAGTAAACCATGGGATGTGGCAGGTATAGAAGGTGTACATAGATTCCTTCGAAAATTTTGG
>JAHDSP010000228.1 GCA_018432645.1 Bacteroidales bacterium
GAGCCTCCTACGACATTTTCTTATAGATTTGTTGATAAAAGTAATAACCCTACTGATATGAAAACATATACTCCTATGAGCTTTTATAAAGAAATTATAGAAATAAATTTCGATGATTTTGTCATGCTTATGAATGACCCTACTAGACCGTATTATAAGGTTTATGAGATAGAATATGATAGGAATATGGTAGAAGGGATAAATTGGAAATATCTCAATCTACCTATGAATGAAATTAAAGCTTTAGCTTTAAAATCTCTAAAAGATTCTATGCCAATGTATTTCTCATGTGATGTAGGTAAACAATTAAATAATGATATAGGTCTATTAGATGTAAATAATTATATGTATGACACTTTATTTAATATGCCTTTCAGAATGGATAAAAAACAAAGAATATTAACCTTTGCTAGTGGATCCTCTCATGGTATGAATATAATAGGTGTAGATACTGATGCTAATGATGTGCCTACTCGCTGGCTGATAGAGAATAGCTGGGGTAATGCGGGATATAATGGTAAATTAATAATAACTGATAAATGGATGGATGAATATCTTTTTAGATTAGTTGTCAATAAAAAATATTTCCCTGTTGAAACTTTAAAATTATTAGAACAAAAACCAATACTTTTGCCTAGTTGGGATCCAATGTACAAAATGGATGAATAGTTTAAAATATTTTAATGTTGTTTAAATTTTATGCTTAACCATCCAAACTCATTACCTATCAACTAATCAAATCATCAACTAATCAACTAATCAACTTTAAACAATATGTTTAATAGAAATATTCTTTTAATCTTTCGAATAATGATTTACCAGATGATTGTCTTTGCACATTAAAGTTTTTCATTTTTTTCATTTCTTCTAGCAAAGTTTTTTCTTCTTTTGTAATTTTGTCAGGTACATGTATATTTATACTCACAATGAAATCTCCTTTTTGAGATGAATTAATATCTGGCAACCCTTTATTTCTCAGTCTAAACAATTTACCTGGTTGAGTGCCAGGCGGTATTTTAATTGTAGCTTTACCATTTAAAATAGGTATTTCTATTTCAGTGCCTAAAACTGCGTCTGGATAAGAAATATAATGTTCGTAAAAAATATTTAAACCATCTCTTTTAAATAATGGATGTTCTTCTTCTTCTATTAGAACTATTAAATCACCTGGAACGCCATATAATATTTGATTACCTTGACCTTTGAGTGTTATTTGCATATCTTGCAGAGCACCTGGTGGGATTTTAATATTAACGACTTCTTTAGAATCTTCTTGACCAGTGCCACCGCAATGTTCGCATTTTTCTTTTACAATTTTTCCTTTACCATTACAATTAGGACAAACATTAGTAGATTGCACACGTCCGAAAAGCGTATTTGTAATTTGAGTAACCCTGCCAGTGCCATGGCAAGTAGGACAAGTAATTATGCTGGCTTCAGATTTAGCTCCTATACCTTCACAAACATGACAAACTACTTTTTTATTTAATGTAACTTTTTTTTCTACACCTGTGAGTATTTCTTCTAGTGTCAATTTTATACGAATACGAAGATTAGTACCTTTTTGAGTATAGGTTTGATAATAATTTCCCTCTCCACCTCTCCTTCTAAAACCAAAAAAGTCATCGAAGATATCATTTAAATTAGAAAAAATGTCATCATTGCTGAAAAAATCATCACTCATGCCTGCTTCGCCATACCTGTCATATCTCTGCCTTTTGTCTGCATCACCCAATACTGCATATGCTTCAGCAATTTCTTTAAATTTTTCTTCAGCTTCTTTATCCTCTGGATTTCTATCTGGGTGATATTTCATTGCTAGCTGACGATAAGCTTTTTTTATCTCATCATCACTAGCATTTTTAGCTATACCTAAAATTTCGTAATAATCTTTCTTTGCCACAATCTAATTTTTATTGATAAACTACAACTTTTGCATAACGTAAAACCACTGGACGGTCCTGTAGATTTAATTTATATCCTTTCATCAAAACATCAGCAACAGTATTTTTCTTTTCTTCAGGCCCCTCTATGGTACTAATAGCCTCGTGTAATTCTATATCAAATGGCTCATTTATGGGATTAATTTCCTCTACTCCATATTTTTCTAATATATTTATAAATTTTTGATAAATTAATTTATATGCGTCAGAAATTGCGTCCAAAGTTTGATTTTTTTCTATTGCTTCTAATCCTCTTTCCATATCATCGATAATTGGTAAAAGATCAATAATCAATTGCGTATTAGCTGTATCTATGAGATTTAGTTTTTCTTTGCTAGTTCTTTTTTTATAATTA
>JAHDSP010000006.1 GCA_018432645.1 Bacteroidales bacterium
CCACTTCCTTCATAGTGTGTCGTTGTTAGTTTCTGCCATGTTGTTCCACCATCTACACTAACCTCTATGTATGCTGTATCTGCCACTTCTATTTTGCAAATATGTGCAAATGACAATACCACATATGAGTTGCCTGTAGTAGAAAATGAATTAGTTGTAGTCAAATAAGAGGTAGCACTAGCACCTACTTGATTTCTATAACTATGTGTCCCCTCATAATATAAATTTGTTACCGGACCCCATGTGGGTGAGCCTGAGGAGGTAAATGCATAAGGAGGTGCCTCGAAACCTTCACTAACTAACACTGTTTGACTATAGCCACTTATTGCTAATGCAAACATTACTAATAATAAAAAATACTTTTTCATAACACTTATTTTTTGGATTTATAAATAATTTTAGCAAATTTAAATCAAATTTTTTAAATAATATACTTTTTTAAAAATTTTTTTCAAAATTCTTATTCTTGAATTTTTAAATAAATTTTGAGCAAATTTAAATCAAAAAATTTTATTTTTTGATTTTTTAAAAAAAATATATAATTAAGTAAGAGCATTTAAAATATTATTATCGGAGCTATATACGTTTGATTTTTAAGCAAAAAATTAAAATTATGTTTGTCTAATTATTATTTGTTTTTAATTATATTATACATTTTTATATTTGATAATTATGTACATTAAGCTAAAATATATTCTTTGAAACAAGTTTGATTAACAAATAAAAGAGGTAAAACACAGTACCTATCGAGTAATTATAGAAGTTATATAAATTCCCAATAATGTAACTTCTATTTTTTAAACTTTTAGTAATTTTGGCTGTCTAATAAAAAATTAATTAGTAATTTTGGCTGCATAATAAATAAAATTAAAATGTATAATAAACTATCTTTAAAAAATGTATTCATTATTATTATTTTATCATTAATTATTTTCAGTGGTAATCTGTCAGCACAATGTGAAATAACAGCTTATGCTAATGATACTATTATATGCCAAGGTGATAGTGTAAGTTTGTGGGCAAGTGGAGAATGTGGATCCTTGATGAACAACAATTTCAATGATGGCACACCAGGAACAGGCTGGGTAGCTACTACAGGTGTAGACTTTTCAAATCCGTGTGGCCCTGGACCTGATAGTATACATATGTGGATGGGAGGTAATGTACCAATACCGAGGATATTGACAACAGTTCCTTTTAGTGTAACAACAGATTGTATAATATCATTTTGGTTAAAGTTTTCTATACAAGGACAAAGTTCTCCTTGTGAAGGTCCTGATCTTGTAGGCGAAGGTGTTTCGCTTCAATATTCTATAGATGATGGTATTACTTGGGTAACAATAGCATACTTTAGACCAGATGGAGTAATATGCCCAACATTCCCATACACTGCTGGGTTTACTAATGTGAGTAGTGGTCAAACTACTGCATTTACATCTTGGAATCAATATAATTTTTTAGTACCACCAGGAGCAGTATCTAATGCAACAAGATTTAGATGGTATCAAGATGTATATTCTGGACTAGGCTTTGATCACTGGGGCCTCGATATAGTACAAATTTTATGTCCTACTAACCCTTATATAGAATGGTCTACTGGCGATAGTATAGAAGGGCCTATTATTGTCAATCCTACACAAACTACCACTTATTCAGTAGGTATATATGACACTGTTCATGATTACTATGCCATCGATTCCATTACTATCAATGTAATTCCCAATCCAGAACCGGAACTTGGATTAGATATAGATACGTGTGAAGGTGTCCCTGTTTCTCTATCTCCTGGCGATAATTTCGACAGTTATCATTGGAGCACTGAAGAAACTACTCCTACAATTAATGTCACTGATAATGGCACCTATTACGTTACTGTTTCTAATATAATGAGCAATATCATTTGTAGTGCAAGCGATAGCATTAATGTATTTTTTGTCCCTAATGCTCATGTGGATTTAGGTGAGGATTTATGTGTCACTCAACCCATCCTATTAGATGCTACTCAACCTGATAGCGGCTTTACATATTTATGGTCTAATGGCATGACTACACCTACTATTATGGCAAATAACTATGGTAATTATTGGGTTAGCGTCACTTATGATGATTACAATTTTTGTGGAGATGCTGATACTATCTATGTAAAATTAATACCTACTGCTTCGATAAATTTACCAATAGATACAACCATATGCCAAGATGAGAGCCTTACTTTATCAGTTTCACAACCTAATAATAATTGGTATCAATATCATTGGTCTAATGGACTAAATAAACCAATATTATATATAGACTACTATCCTCCTGGTGCCTATGATTTCGAGGTCCAAGTAATAGGTTGTGACACTGTAAATGGTAAAACTACAGTATATATAGAAGATTGTAGCGTCATCACTCAAATTTTCGTACCTAATGCATTTAGCCCTTATAATGTTGATGAAATCAATGATTATTTCCATATATTTGCAGAAAATATAGATATTGATAATTTTTCTTTTAGTATATATAATAAATGGGGACAAATACTATATCATACATTAGATCCTGGATTTAGATGGGATGGCAAATACAATGGCGATTATCTACCACAGGGAGTCTATACTTATAAACTTATGTATAAAGATGCTGATAATAATTATAATGAACTAACTGGTACTATATTTATAATACATTAAAACTAAATAGTTATGTCAATTTTTTAAATAAAAAATATGAAATCAAAAAAAATTTTAAATTATTTGATACTTTTTTTAATCATTGCATTTACTAATATATCGGAAATTTATGGGCAATGTAATATGCAAGTATATGCTAATCAAACTGTAATATGTGAGGGTGACAGTGTAACAATTTGGGGTGATGGTGGTTGTGGATATTTGATGAGTAATGATTTTAACACAGGTACACCAGGAGCAGGCTGGGTAGCTACTACAGGTGTAGATTTTACAAATCCGTGTGGTCCTGGGCCTGATGCTATTTATATGTGGATGGGTAATAATGTACCTATTCCTAGAACTTTAACAACAGTGCCATTTTCAGTAAGTA
>JAHDSP010000495.1 GCA_018432645.1 Bacteroidales bacterium
GACTATGGTGTATTTGTGATATTAATTTTGCTGCACAAACATTTCAAAAAAACACAAAATTATGAAAACACAAGAAAAAAACAACGAAATCATTGCAAACGAAGCAGAAAATCAAATGGAAAATTTCCAATTAGATCAGAACGAATTTGCAGAGAAATTAGCAGGAATAATTGCTAATCAAAAGAGTGTAAACATGCTATTACTAAAAGGCTTCATAGCATCAGAGGTGAAAATATTTAATTATGGTACTTGGGAAAAATATAGTTTCATTTTAGGAGTATCTGAGCGTAGATGGAATGGTACAAGTTTTAAATTTTATAACCAATATTTACCTATTACGCTCACAAGCACTTTAGCAGATATAGTAGGTAAACAATACAAAAAAGGTAATGAAATCATCGTGCTAGCTACCATTCATCGCAATGTTAGAGACGTAGATGGTCAGAGGAAAGTTTACTATAACATTAGAGCTAATGACTTGTATTCAGCTGATAAAACCAAAACTGCTATGGTAGCTTAAAAAAATTATTAAAATAATGTTAAAAATAAAAAAGCGGAGCATTCGGCTCCGCTTTTTTTATACATAATTAAAATTTATCCTCTAGTAGCGTATAGCTGATAAAAATGTTCAAATTGTTTCATATAAGTATCAGTTACATCATTTAATTCGTATTGTTCAGCATATCTCAATATTGATTGAAGCATAAATAAGTATTGTTGTTTCTCCACATCTAATAATCTATGTTTTTTATTAGGCAATGAATAAATATAGTTAAGATATTCAATAGCAACATCAGCTGTTCTTTGCATAATAGGTTTAGCCTTATCTATAGCACCAGCTTTTAAGTAATTTTCAATAATAGGTATGATAAAAATGTCATAAGGTACTTGATTTTCGGGCATTTCAAGCATAGCTCGATCTAACACTTTAATAGCAGAATCTTTTTTATTTTCATGTAATAAATAAGTAGATAGACGTCCCGATACGATACCACGAAGATTTTTAGCAAGCCTTAGATTAGTTTCATCAAGATAAACTCTAGGATCATTCATATTACCCCATTGGAATTTATTCATAAAATTATTATACATTACATCAGTATTTACACCGCCAGTATATCCATCTATTACATTTGCTTTTACTGGCAAAAGATGATAAGCCATTCCTTCTTGGAATAAATATTTTTCTAACCCCATATGGGATTCTTGTCCACTAGTAACAGAGAAATAAATAGGACGTTCCCAATCATTATTAGCTATAATATCTAATAAAAATAGTTGTGC
>JAHDSP010000297.1 GCA_018432645.1 Bacteroidales bacterium
GATTTCTTTGGCATAGTAGAAATAGACGAATTGCTGATGGATTATTCTGAAAAGGGTAGAAAATATTCAAGTGTCAAAGAGATGAAACAAGCAATGAGAAAAAAGCCAAAGAAGGTTGCTGTAATAGTTGCTACAGATAGATGTGGAAATATTCTATTCAGAAACACTGATAATAAAAGAGTGAAGCAAGAAGACATTGAGAAATTTCTAAAAGGCAGAATAACAGAAGATGAAGTTTTATGTACAGGTACCAAATACGCATTTAGACATATAAGAAAGAGGAAAGTGAAACACAAAGAGATAGTAGGAGCCAAAAAGAAAAAGCGAGGTATCTATAGCACAGCTATAGTGAAGGCTAAGTCAGAGGAATTTACTAAATGGATATATTCAAAGTTTAGAGGAGTTGCAACCAAATACCTGCAAAACTATATTATGTGGTATGTAGCGATAGGTAAATACCTATCAGGAGGCGTCATTAGTAATACTGGCAGAATGCTTAACCTCGCATCATCGAATAGATTTGCTTGGTATGAATATTTTAGAATGAGTAAAATATCATATACTGTTTGAAACATTAAAAATCCGAACATCTCTCCCCTATACTAACACTTTTGAAATTTTTACGTCTCATTGCTCTTCTCCTAATAATTACTTTTTAAAATATTTTATATAGACTTATTTCAATATGATCCTATAAATTACTGATTATAATATGAGATAAAAATTCATATATCCCACTACCTTTAAAGAACTTCGTTTATTCTAAATGATTTGTTATTTTCATTAATTACAAAATAATCTTTTAATGCTTTTTTATTCAATTATTTTTAAAAATGTCTTTTAGTTATTTTACAAGTTATGAAATATCTATTTTTAATCACAAATTATTGAAAATTATATTTTTATAAGTAACCATAGTAAATAGTTATTAAAGTTGATTTCTTTATTTATTTTTTTATAAAAATTTTTACTATTTTTGTTTTATGAAATATTTGTTATATCCTTTTGCTTTAATATTTTATATATTTCAACTTTTTCGCAAGTTTTTATATTCTATTAAAATTTGTAAAAGATATAATCCTCCGATTACTACTATATGCATAGGTAATCTATCTATGGGTGGTAATGGTAAAACTCCGCATACTATTTATACTGCTAATCTTCTTTTAGAGAATGGTTATAATGTAGCTATACTTTTGAGAGGTTATAGGAGAAAAACACATGGTTTTTTAGAAATTCGTAGTGATTCTACTGTCATTGATGTGGGTGATGAAGCTTTAATTTATAAAAGAAATTTTGGTAATAATCTTTCAGTAGCTGTTTGTGAAAATAGAGCTAAGGGCATTAAGATTTTGCTAAAAAAATATCCGCATTTAGATGTTATTTTATTAGATGATGCTATGCAACATTTGAGAGTAAAACCTCATTTACAATTACTACTTTCAGATTATTCACATCCTTTTTACCATGACCATTTATTCCCTGTAGGTAAGCTTCGTGAACCTAAATCAGCATATAAAAAAGCAAATGCTATCATTATTACTAAATTTCCTGCTGTTTTTTCCCCTATCTTATATAATAATGTTATTCAATATTTTCAATTACAACCTCATCAAAAATTATTTATTAGTTTTATTTTTTATAAAAATTTTATTCCAGTGTTTGATGAGAATCTAAATAATAATTTTGAAAATAAAACTCCTTATGCTATTTTTGTTTTTACAGCTATTGCTAATACCCAAGGGTTAGATGAATATCTACTTTTAATGTGCAAAGATTTAGTTAGATTTTATTTTACAGATCACCATCAATTCACTGAAAAAGATGTAATGAAACTTATAAAATCATTTAATGATTACCCCTCTAGTAATAAAATTATTGTAACTACTGAAAAAGATATCCCAAGATTAGAGCATCCTTCAATTAAAAAATTTTTATTAGATTTGCCAATATTTTATGTGCCAATTGATATTAGATTTCATCAAAATGCACATTTGAAATTTAATTATGATAAATATATTTTAGATTATGTTAGACAAAATCAAACAAACAACAGAATTTCTCAAAAGTAAAGTAAATTTACAACCTGAGATAGCAATAGTATTAGGATCTGGATTAGGTAATCTAGGCAATGAAATTAATCCTACTATGGTCATACCTTATAAAGAAATACCCAATTTCCCCGTTTCTACTGTTATGGGACATTCTAGCAATTTAATCTTTGGAACTTTAGAAGGGAAAAATGTAGTAGCTATGCAAGGACGTTTCCATTATTATGAAGGTCATACTATGCAGGAAGTGGCTTTCCCCATTAGAGTTATGAAAGCTCTCGGTGTCGACTATTTATTCCTCTCTAATGCCGCTGGTGGTATGAATCCTGATTTTAATGTTGGTGATATTATGATTATTAATGATCATATTAATTTTATGGGCACTAATCCACTTTTAGGTCCTAATATTGATGAGTTGGGACCTCGTTTCCCAGATATGAGTGAGCCTTATAATAAAAAACTTATTGATTTAGCTATTAAATGTGCTGATAAATTAAATATCCCTGTTAAACAAGGCGTTTACATTGGCGTCACTGGTCCTACTTTCGAAACACCTGCTGAATATAGATTTTTTAGAATTATCGGAGCTGATGCAGTAGGTATGTCTACTGTTCCAGAAGTGATAGCTGCAGTGCATAGTGATTTACCAGTATTTGGCGTTTCTATTATAACTGATCTTGGAGGATTTGATAATATTCAACCTATATCTCATGAGGAAGTGCTAAAAGCTGCAGATGCTGCTGAGCCCAAACTATCTGCTATCATCAAAGCCATGCTTAGAGAATTATAGTAAATATGCTTTTAAAAGTTTTTTCTGCTGCTATTTATGGCATTGATGCTATTGTCGTTACTGTAGAAGTGGATTTAGCTCCTGGTACTAAAACTTTTATTTCAGGCTTACCTGATAATGCTATTAAGGAAAGTCGTAATAGAATTGAACCTGCTATTATTAATAGTGGATTTCCTTTCCCAGGTAAAAAGATTACTATTAATTTCGCTCCGGCAGATATTAGAAAAGAAGGTTCTCATTATGACCTTCCCGTTGCTCTTGGCATTTTAGGAGCTAATAAGCAATTACCTAATGTAGATTGGTCTCAATATCTCATCGTTGGTGAACTTTCTTTAGATGGTTCTATTTTGCCTGTACATGGTATTTTACCTATTGCTATAAAAGCACGAAATAATAATTTCACTAATTTAATCATTCCTAAAGCTAATGTTAGTGAAGCTTCTGTAGTCGAAGGGATAAATATCTACGGTTTTGAAAAATTATCTGAAGTTGTTGAATTCTTTCACGGAAATTATTTACCTCATTACAATGTAGATGTAAATAATACAAAATATGAACCTACATGGGATCCTCTATTAGATTTCGCTGATGTCAAAGGACAGGAAAATGTGATAAGAGCTATGGAGATAGCTGCCGCTGGACGTCATAATATTCTAATGATAGGACCACCTGGTGCAGGAAAAACCATGATGGCTAGGCGATTACCAACTATTATGCCTCCTATGACTTTCGAAGAAAGTTTAGAAACCACACAAATATATTCTGTTGCTGGGAAAATTAAAAATAATGAAGGGCTTATTAGAGAAAGACCTTTCAGAGCCCCACATCATACTATTAGTGATGTAGCTCTAGTAGGTGGAGGTGCTATTCCTAAACCTGGCGAAATTTCTCTAGCTCATAATGGTGTCTTGTTTTTAGATGAATTACCTGAATTTAAAAGATCTGTTTTAGAGGTGCTACGTCAACCTTTAGAAGATCATTTGGTTACTATTAGTCGTGCAAAATATGCTACAGTTTTTCCAGCTAATTTTATGCTTGTAGCTGCTATGAATCCTTGTCCTTGCGGTTTTTATAATCATCCAGAAAAACAATGTACATGCGGACAAGGAGCTATTAAAAAATATTTGAGTAAAATATCCGGTCCTTTATTAGATCGTATAGATATTCACATTGAGGTTGTCCCATTAGTTTTTAAAGAATTAACTTCTACTAAAAATTCACATAGTTCAAATGATATTAGAGCAAATGTAATGAGAGCTTATGAGATACAGAAAGATAGATTCCAAAATTTACCTAAAATATATTCTAATTCTCAACTTCATTCTAGATTGATTAAAAAATATTGTCCCGTACAGGATGAGGGAATGATATTACTAAAAAATGCCATGGAGAAATTGTCTCTTTCAGCCAGAGCTTATGATAGAATACTGAAATTAGCACGTACAATTGCAGATTTAGATGATTCAGAAATTATTAAAGCATATCATTTAGCTGAGGCAATTCAATATAGAACTTTAGATAGAAATAATTGGGGATTATGATTTAGCATAATTATAAAAAAAGCCGTATTTTTTAATACGGCTTTTTTTATTATTTGTTATAATTATTAGAATTCCCATAAATCGTGTTCAAAGATAAATATATCATTTTTAATTCTCTCACTTTCTAATAAAGCATCAATTCCAGTGGCATAAGCATTGATATATCTATCATACACATTAGACTCTTTAATGATATAACTACTAAACATTCTTTTAGCAAAAGCATCATCATATGTAATCCTTTGACCATCATTTAACCTGTTAAAATATTCATAGCGTACCAAATAAGGCCTTAATTCATTAAAATATATCCAAAATAAAGGCCTAGTTCCTTTTTCAGTAATTCCATCAGGTTCAAACTCAACCATAAGTGGCAATATACCAATAATACGACACTCGAGAACAGATCTTTGTTTATCAAAAATCCAATATTCTTTTAGACGATATCTGGTTACTGTAGATGGATCAAATTCAGTTACTATAACGGTATCACGCTCTTCGCCAGTGAAAGGATCATAAGTAATTGTTTTTTCTTCTTTTCGAATAATGTTTTGTACATCTTCTTTCGTTAAAGGAACTTTAAAATCATCAGATTCTGGATTATAAGGAGTTATGCCGCCTTCTTGTACGCCTATCATTATAACAGACATCAGATTATAACGCTCATTAGTAGGTTGCATAGGATAGTAAAAAGGTTGATTTATCTTTTCTCTCATATCAATTTCGCGCCATATTCTTTTAGCATAAAACACATCAGATTCATGAATGTATTGATAAGGCACTGGCACTCTATTAGCTAAATCAGTTTTTTCATAAGCTCCATCTACTGGTGCTTGAAAAACTTGAGCATTTAAACTCGTTAAGCATACAATTAGGAATAAACCTAAAAAACTTAAATATTTCATATTTTATAAATTTTCTTAACCTGTTATTCTCAAAGATACTGTAGGCAATGGTCTCACGTCACCATCTTCACCTCTAGCTCTAATGTCTTCTATATAAAATCTAGAGCCACGTCCAGCTCTTTGTATAATATTAATAACATCTTGAGGAAACCTAAAGCCATTTACTTGTTGTCCTAGTAGATCTCCTGCAGGTGATCTATATGTAAAAGTGTAAGAAATAACATTAAATTTTAGATCAAAATCGAAGTTTTCAATTACAGCTGTTACATATGGATTAGCTAGTAGCTCTGTTTTAGTATAATTACCACCAGGTTTACCTGCTACATAAGCTATAGGAGAAGGCACTCTTTTAACACGAAATTTAGTGCTTCCCATATTTGTTACCTTACCATTCATTTCTGCA
>JAHDSP010000492.1 GCA_018432645.1 Bacteroidales bacterium
CAGATAATAAAACTATTTGTAATAATGCTGTAGATAGCATAGAAGTTTTAACAGGGGCTAGTGCTTATGAGACATTCACATGGTCTCCTGCTACTAACTTATATACTGATGCTGCATGCACTACACCATATGTAAGTGGTAGCTCTATACAGAAAGTATATTTCAAAAATAATACTGCTGGCACCTATGAATTTGTATGTTTAGCAGAAAATACTTCAACAGATTGTGCTACTACTGATACAGTAGAAATAACAGTTCTTCCTGCAACTGTTTCTATCATAGCTATACCTGAAGAGATTTGTCTTTCAGGAAGTTCTACACTTAGCATATCACCATCTGATGGCTATGGAGATGCTACTTTCCAATGGGCATCATCCACAGATGGAGTTAGTTTTACAGATATTACAGGTGCTAATGGGCTTAGCTATACTACACCTGATATTACTGCTAGCACATATTATAAATGGACGACTACAGCTTCTGGCAATAGTTGTCTAACAGATACAGTATTTATCAAAGTTAATAATCCACAAATTCTATCTACTACACCAGGATCTCATTGTGGACCTGGCACAGTAGAGTTATCGGCTACCGCTAGCCCTTCAGAAGCTATGATTAATTGGTATGATAATGATAATAATTTAGTTGGTACAGGTGAAACATTTATTACCCCAGTATTAACATCTACTACAACTTATTATGTAGAAGCTTCGGTAAGTGGAAATCCACCAATTACTATTGGTGATGGTGAATTGACTAGTACTGGTGCTCAGAGTCCATTCTATCATTTATGGGGTGGTAAAAAATCTCAATATTTAATTAGAGCTTCTGAACTTACTGCTGCTGGCTTTACTGCTGGTAACATTGACATTTTATCTTTTGAAGTTACCTCGGTAGGTACAGTTACATTCAATGATTTTAATTTAAGTATAGGCTCTACAGCATCTACTGAATTAACAACTACTTTATTAACTGGATTACAAACAGTTTATACTAATGCAGCTTATTTACCAGAAGTTGGTGAAAATGTTATTAATTTTGTTACACCATTTATGTGGGATGGCACATCTAATATTGTTATAGAATTCTGCTGGAGTAATAATAATAGTGGCTCATCAACTAATAGTGCACATGTGAAATATGATAATACTACATTTAATTCTACTAGCTACATACAAAAAGATAACCAATTAGCAAGTGCTTTATGTGCTTTGACTACATCAGCAACTACTGGTACTACAAGACCTAAATTTACTTTAGGACAAGTACCATGTGCAAGTCCACGCGTAGAAGTAGTAGCTACTATCACAGAACCCCCAGCAATCACTGCTAGTGTATCTCCAAATGACACTATTTGTAATGGTGAAGAAATAACTCTAAACGTTACTAGTAGCAATACTGATTATGAATATACTTGGACTTATGATTCACAAATATACTCAGGAGTTAGCTTTACTGATAGTCCATCTACTAGCACTCAATATATTGTTAATGCTAATGATCCTATAGGTGGTTGTGTAAATTCAGATACTATAAATGTAACTGTATATCCTAGCCCATCTATTAGTGTATCTGCTAATCCTACATCTATCATTTGTGGTGAGTCTGTTCAGTTAGATGCAACAGGAGTTGGCTATGTGCCCACAATTATTGTATCAGAAGATTTCAATGAAACAACGCATTCATTTACAGCTATAAATAATTC
>JAHDSP010000185.1 GCA_018432645.1 Bacteroidales bacterium
GGTATATACCTAGGGGTACCTTCATGTTCGTTCCCATTTTCATCATATTCCACTGGTGTAAACTTCAAAGTATTGTCTTTGCGTTCCATTGTACCAGGGTTAAATAAGTAATAGGTCTTTTTCATTGGTTAATATTTTATAGTTAATGTGGGCATTTTTACTAATACATTTTGAATGGTTTATATTCTTCTAATCCTAAAAGATGCTTACTCAGTTTATAGCATTCTAGCTTTATTAAATGTCTGTAACTTGCATTCCTTTTTAATGAGCGATGCTGTATGGTCTCATTTAGCTTTTCTTCAAAAGCTTGTGCGAAAATTTTTGTTCCATTAGGAGTTAATAAACATTTATTTAATTTATGATCAAAATGTTCACCTTGTATTTCTTTTTTATTTAATAATCTGAAAATTACTCTATCAACTAAAATAAGTTTAAACATTTCAGAAATGTCTAATGATAGAGAATATCTCCTCTCGCCAGGTGTGTTCAAATAACTAATCGTTGGGGTTAGTTGCGTTTGATGTATGGCTATTATGCACTGACTATAGCACATCATATTACCAAAAGATATTAAAGCATTTATTTCATTTCTAGGCAATTGCTTACTTCTTCCATTCATAATGAAATAGTTTAGGTCTTCTTCATAAATATGGATTTTCATTATCAGTTCGTTTGTTAAACAAGTCAACATAGGATTGATGAGGAAACAGCAAGGGATTATTGATCAGCATCAATAATTGATTGAGTTGAAAAATGAAAGATAATAAATTATTGTCTTTTACGGTAAATTGCTTTTGGAGGCTTATCTTTTTTAGGGCGTCAATCCCTTTGAATTCATTTTCACAATCATTTTTTTCTTGATGAAAATTCAGATTTATGAAAGCCTTATACAAATTGTCCACTGTATCATTAAATTTTATATTTAATTTGCTTTCACCCTCAATTGCACATAATTCAATATCAAATCCTCTGTTTTTAGCCTTTTGACCCGGTTTTTCTTTCGACAAATAACAAAGGATTTTAATTGGACGAGTTGATTTTTGAGTTAGCACAGGTTCATTAATAGCAATACTGTTTGCCAATCGTGCAATAGAATTATTAGACGTTTTTAATTTATCTATGGTTTCAACCCAAGCGGTTAATTTTTGATCATTCAATTTAAAGCTTTTGCACTGAATCACTACTGCAACTGCTTCTATGGGAATAAAACAAATCTCTCCATAGTTAAAAATATACGGAGTGTACTGTTCGTCAAAAATTACCAAATCAACTTCGGCTGAAGTGTTTCCATTGGAATCCATAATAAAAACGCCTTGCTTTATTGAGAATTTATGCGGAATGATTAGTTTAAAAAGTGACATCCAGATTGTTTCCCTGTATGTGCCGGTAGTTAATTTGTGATTAGGGGTTTCAAACAAGAGTTGACTTACAATTGAACGTTCCAATTCGTCATAATTGCTTTTTATACTTGAAATAATGATTTTCTTTTGCATGGTTGTTTTTTTTATTATTATATTTTTTTATTAAAGTTGAAAAAGTTATTATTATAATATATCTCATATATTTGGTTTTCAATTAATTTTGTTGAATTATCACGTTCAAATGTTTTAATTCCCGCCACGTCAACCTTTTCTTCTTTACCTTCTATGATGATCAACATTTTAGCATGCGGTTTTTTCTTTTCAAGAAGCTTTGCTTTAATCGGATTACCCGAATAGCATTCCTCTTTTGAATATGAAGGTAGATTTGACGAATAATCATTTATGTTATCAATAATTTTTACGAGCCCTAAGGGCATACCATTGATATAGGATACAGAAATAGGGAAGTTTTCTTTTGATGCACCTAAGTTGGAATTGAGTCTATCAAATGTTTTATGAAATAGATAGTTTATTACTTTCTTTTTAAAATCATCAAATTGCATGTTTTTTTGGAGCAGATAAATAATCGAAGTGGCAAGAATACCTTTATTACTGCCAAGCAAAAGTAAAGCTTCATTGTCATTTAAACTAAATGAAGGATATTTAATAGAAAATATTTCCTCAACAGCTTGTTTAATTATAAGCGTATAATAGTTTAAAATATTAAATAGTTCTTTCAGATTTTGTTGAGATTCATTTTTAAAAAGGTTAGCCAAAAAATTTTTCTTGTTTAAACCTTGCCAATCCAAAGAAGATGTTTTAATTTTTAGCTCAAATGATACAGTCTTTTGATCATCCGGCTTAACATACTCCTGTAGATTGAGTGTCCAATCATCATTTCCCTGTGTAAGTGTTTTTCTTTTCAGTTCGTCTACACCTATTTGAGAAATATCAAAATAGGAAGAATCCGTTATGACTAAATTGCTTGACGGTTGTTTTAATATTCCGTCGCATATACCAAGGAAAGAATTTTCGATAGGTTGGAAATTTTTTATTATATTTTTAATAAAATCTTCTTTCTTTTCATCTTTGCTCAATGCAGAAATTTTTTTGATATAATCATTAAGTTCTTTTTTGCCTTTATCTGTACATGACAGCCAATAAAAGAAAAGAGCATTTTTAATAGCACCTTTGATAGACGATCCTGGAATGTAAGGAGAATCATTAACTTTGATAATTGTTTTTAAATTAATCAAATTTTTTACTGTACCATTATAATCTACAGAATATTTTTTGGTAATATTATTTAATTGTTGTTCGTCTCTTATTATAGATTTTATGAAATCTAATGATTTATCTTTTATTTCATAATAGTTACCTAAAGCTATATTTTCATATTCTGCCGATAATCGATTGTCGTTAGCCAATAATTGAAAAAATTTTTCAGGGTCTATATAATGAACTTTCCCATTATCGACAAAATAATCTGATAATGGTGACAATTCGTTCCCATCGTTAATTGCCAACGGCGACAGAACCTTCAAATTTAATTTATAAGTTTTATTTATGTTCATTTTTTACTGATTTATATACTGTACATTTGTGGAATATTCATTGAAATGCATTTACCATATCTTATTTGTTCAGTACCCAATTCTTCGTTTTTTCCTACTACGTTATTTGAAAATATTGATCCTTCGTTTATCATTCTTACTTTTCTAAATGGGCCTTTTTCTGAATTCCGACCGCCTCTGATGGATGTGTTCAATGCCAAAAAATTGCTCAATTCTTCCTTGTTTTTAGGAATTACTTTACTCAACGTCATTTGAAATTTATTGATATCAAGAGATGTGAAATAAGGTGGTATATATTCAGCTTCTCTTATGCCATCAATAAAACCACAGCCAGAACTTCTTTCGCCCCCTACACCATTATATGCAAGCATTTGGGTTGCCAATTCAAAATTGGCACACTGCGATTTGTCTTTTATATTATATAAAAAATAAAAATGGACTTTTAATCCATAACAGGAAAGATCACTGATTTGGAGCGATGTTACAACAAATGGATGACCAGCATTTTTGTTTGAGAGATGTATATTTACGTTGGGCGTGGATATTTTATTATAGAAAGCGATATTAATTTCTTCTTTAAAAGGAAAGTTACCATGTGACATGACATAGTCCTTTATTTCTTTATATTCTATTGGATGCATTCCGATCGAATTGTTCAATTTCCAGTTTTCAGGTTTAATTTCCAAGGTTTTGTACGTTATAAATTTTATTTTTGTAATTCCTTTTATTTTATCGTAATTGTTCAGATCAATGGTGGATGTTGCAGTGACCGGTTTGGGTATAAAAAATAAATACTTATTTGGATCATCCGAGGATAATTCCGTTTTTTCTATGCAATAAAATGCCGAAGAAATTAAAATATTGCCATTATAGAAAGCTTCAATAAAGCTTTCTATTTCCGGTTTAGGTTTTATTTGTAATAAATTGCTAACTAAAGCGCCAAAAAGTACATCAGAATGCAGATACTCATCGGTATCGGCCAAGGCTGTATCGCTATCCACGGAAATATTACCAAAATGAAAGCGGCTGTTGGGTTTAATGTTCACTATTTTAATTTTCATTTTCACAGCATTTAAATGTGTATGCAATTCCCTCATTCTCTTCTTTTATGCAAATTGTTTCACCTTCTGGTATTAATTTTTTATATGTGATTTCGAAATTTTTCAATTTAACTTTGCCATTCCCTCGGCTTCCTCCTCCTCCCAAATAATCATCAGTAAGCAACTGAAAAGCCAAGTCAAGAAGTTCCAACTGTTGTATGGCTTCATTTATGTCATAAACATCGAGATACATATCCAGTGAAAAAACTGTTCCCGGGAGCACTCTTTCTATTGGGCGCGGATTAGCTACGCCGGTTACCCGGTTAATTGAGTTTTCCATTTTTTCTTCTGTGAATTTTTCATTTCCGTCAGTTTCTTGTTTTATTAATGCATCTCTCACTTTTAATAAAGCTTCACCCTTGCGGTTGTTTCTGTTTTCAGCTGTTTGATCAGCATCTCCCTGTATTTTGCTTTCGCCTGCACCATAGCCGAAAAGTGGAGCGATATGTTTATATATCGGTTGTATGTTTTCATTTTCTAACTTATCGTTCGGTGATTTAGAAATTTCAATATCTCTTTCTACAGAATCGCTGCCGGCTGCTCGAGCAAGGAGAGACCTGAGTTTTCCCTTTAACGAACTACCTGGTATAAAGGGTATACCTTTATGTGTTTTTATGACCGGGTTATCTAAAGCTCCAATTTCGATCCCCGCCTTATTGCCACCTATGGCAAGCCCTGTTTGCACAATAATTTCTCCTGAAATTATTATTTTGCCTGATAATTTTGTTGTATCCATATTTTTATTAGTTTTAATCTTTTGCATAATACTTATGGTAAGCCAGAATGGTTTCTACTAACTTTTGCATTTGTTTGTAATCGCTCTCATCTCTCATTGCATCTATAAGTTGAATAAGTTGCTCTATAAATTTTTTAGCATTATTTTTATTAATTCTTCCCGCAAAGTACATGAGCTTAGGTTTAAGCAGTTTCATATTATCATTTGAATTACAATCTTTAAAAGTATCGAAAATGTTTCTCATTTGAGTTTTTGTGATACTATTTTTTAGATATTTTTTTACGTAATCTTCTAATTCATTTAGATAGAATTCATTGTATTCTTTTGTGTCACCTTTTCTTTCAAAGACGAGATCGACATTTTCAGTTAGTATGTTTAAGGAGATTTTAGTATTATTATCCTCCATTTTTTCTTTTTGACTCTTCACATTTTCATTCTTATTCATATGCTAATTTTGACTTGGTTAATAATTCTGTTATTCGGGCTATTGCAGGATAAATGGCGATATTTAAATCAGCTTCGTGGTTCAAAAGTCTGTTCTTCATCGCTTTATAATAAGGATCAAAAAGTAACTCTGCAATATAATTTAATGTTTCGTCATTTTTACTGATGTAATACCTCAACTTATATATGTTGTCGAAGTTTACACCATTGTTGTTATTCAAAGCATTAAATCCTTTGGCACTTTTGGTTATTTTGTTCAGATAAGCTCTATCAATATTATTCTGTTGCATATATGTTGCAAGTTTAGCACTTGTATACAGCAGCACTGCATAATCCTTCCATGAAAATACTTGATCAAAAAGGACAATTTTGTTCTTTCCGCTTTTCTTGGCTTTTGATAAAGCGTTTTCTGCCATTTCTGCAAACAATTTTACAGGACAAGTCGGATCAACAATAACTATCCCGGCAGATAATGTAATATCTTCTTCCTTATTTATAAATTTATCTCTCCACATGTTTTGTTCTTCATGGAATTTTTCTTGAAGCCTTTTTACGAAAGGTAATACAGCATCCCATGCTCCAATTATAAAGCAATCGTCGCCACCGGCATATACGGGATAAATATTTGCTTTGAATACTTCTTTTTCTTCTTTATCATCTTTATCCAATTTACGCCATTCCAATGTTTCTTCACTAAAGATGGTATATAAACTTTTTTTAAAAAAATTATTGAGTGCATCGGATAATTCCCCGCCTTCTGTTTCATTGTCAATATTTCCAAATATTTGTCCAAGATTGTCCACATCCAACTTGGCGACTCCTATTTTGTTTGTTCCGGTACGATGTGCTGCAAAATCTCCGAAAGCATCAAAATCAATCAGATTATTATCTTCTAAAATAAAATTGTCCGGATAGTCATATTGATGATTTAGACGATATTTTTTATAACTTTCTCTTTCTTTATAATCTTCCCCAAATGGCAACTTGTTTGTAATTATATTTTCAAAATCGGCAGCATTTAAAACTTGCTTTTTCCCCAAAAACGAAATAAAAAAATAATTATGTTTAACCATTTCATTTGTGATAGCCTTATATATATCCGAATTAGTGATTACGCCAATTTCTTTTGATTGCAAATCATTTATAACATAATCTGAATATTCCAAATCAGATATTGTTTCATCGTCTAGGGAATAAGGGGTAAAAGCAGAAGGATAGGAGATGAAAATTTGTAATTGGTCTTTAATGGATTGCTCGCGCAGATTTATCCATGTTGCCCCAAAATTTTGTTCATATTTCACAAAAGAAAGAGTAATATAGAATTTTTCATATTTTAAAGCTTCGTAAAATTCTTTCCTTATCTTATCTATTATTTTATTGGCAATAGAATCATCTTCAGCATCAAACCAAATATAAAAACTTCCGCCACCCTCATAAAATATAGTGCCGTTTACATCAAATGATTTCAGTTCTTTCAAAACTTTTTTGTATGCTACAGAGCCTATTTTTTCTATAAGGAAAGATTTTGCTTTTAGCGATTTTGCTGCTCCATTATTTTGGACATCAAAAATATATTTTTGAATACCATTGATATCCCCCTTCAAAAGATATTTTTGTTTAATTTTTTCATTCTCCATGTATTTAATTTTTTTTATGAATAATTTATAATTTATATTTCATGAATTCATCGTTAAATAATTCTTTAATTATTTCTTTTACTCCAGATAACAAAAATCATAATATCCGATTTTTATGCCATCTATTTCCACTTCTTCGTATCGCTCCGAACGTTGTGGATAACTTGTCTCGTGAATGAGTTTGCCATCATACACTAGGTCAGAGTTATGCTCCATATTGATACCATTGGCAAACAGCCAGAGCTCTAGCTTGCACATGAAATAATAGTTGAAATGGGTTCCTGTCATAATGTGGAGGATGAATGAACCGTGTATAGGCTATTTTTTCTTTAACATATTTTTATACATCAGATTAAAATATTTAGCTTCTTCGGCAACATCATATTCTTGTGGGTCCCATTCTTCATCAGGCTCTAAGTCCAGCCATTCTAATATTTCAGCTCGATTTGGATTCGATTTGTCGGCCAAAATTTCTTTTAATTCTTCATATCCCCACGGTCCGCCACAGTCTTCGGGTGGACAGGCCCCTTTGCCATCCAATAAGATTGCTGATAAAGAGTTGTCTGTTTCATTGATTTTTTCCAAAGTGATCTTGTGAACCCAATCGTCACCAAAATCGTAGATATAGACATATGTCTGTCCTTCTTTTTTGAAAATACTCGAAAGTTTGGTTTTTTCAGCGTCCAACGATGGAGTTGAATTACTAGAAAGAATAAAAGGAAAATCATTTTCATCATCTTCTAGTTTAAGCTCGATGAGCGGACTAGAGCCATAACCTGAAGGGGAGAAAGAATACATGTGTTCACTCTCCCAACCGAAGGCATCTTGAATGATGTAGTGAAAATCGTCGAAGGTAATTTCTGACGGCACAAGCACTCGTCGCCAAACTATTGGTTTGCTAACGTTTTGTAATTGAATTTTAAATTGAAAAGTCATACTTTTAAATTTTTATTTGTTGCTATTTTGCTTTATAATAATAATTGTAAAGTTTCACAAAGTTATTTATAAAAATTTGGACTTTTATTTTGTGGCAAATATACAATTTTATTTTTAAAAAAACAATAATTTTGTTTAAAAATTTCAAGTTTTAAGATAAATCATTTTTCGACGGCCTAAAAAGGGATTTATACGTGCAGTTCTTTTCTCACTTCGCCATGTTAATCGGTTAGCTCTGTCAATAGCAACAAAAAGATAAGATTTATTCCCATCAAACTTTGGCAAATAGATCTCATTCACGTGAAGATAGCCCTGCACATGTTCGTTCCCATTTTCATCATATTCCACTGGTTTAAACTTCAAAGTATTGTCTTTGCGTTCCATTGTACCAGGGTTAAATAAGTAATAGGTCTTTTTCATTGGCTAATATTTTATAAGTGATAGGTGATGGGTGATAGGTGATAAAAGATAAGTGATAGGTGATGGCATTATAATGATGTTGAAAGTTTCTTTTTATATGATGATGTCACTTTTAGAATTTCATCTGCTTCATTTTTAAATTCATTTACTTTTGTAGATGGCAAAATTTTAAGATCATCGAGTAATTCAAGCCAAAAAAC
>JAHDSP010000381.1 GCA_018432645.1 Bacteroidales bacterium
ATACACAGTTACTGGTACTGGATCTAATGGTGCCACTAATACAGCTACAATCACAATAACAGTAAATCCAAAACCTAATATATCTATTTATGCGACTAAAGACTCGATATGCAAAGGTGATACTACTATTATTTTTGCTACTGGTGGAGATTCATATTTATGGTCACATAATCTAGGGTCGCAGCCTATAGTAACTATCATGCCAGAAATATCTACAACCTATTTTGCAACTGCTACTAATTCTTTCAATTGCTCTAATGTAGATAGTATTTCTATCCTTGTAAATCAACCTCCTAATATTAGCATTAATGCACAACCATCAACTATTTGCCAAGGTGATACTGCTATTATTACAGCTACGGGAGCTCATCATTATTATTGGAGCTCTAATGCTAATAATGACATCATTAGCGTTTCTCCTAATAGTTCTACCTCATATATTGTCACAGGGTATAGTGATGATGGTTGTAGCTCTTCTGTTAGCATTGCCATTATAGTAAAACCTACACCTCCAAAGCCAATAGTCATTATAACTAATAATTCACCTTTTATTCTAATGTCTACTGCTAACATGGGTAATCAATGGTATCTAAATGATAATCCTATATATGGGGCTACTGATCAAACATATACAGTTAACGAAAATGGAAATTACTTTACTATAGTTACCATTGATGGTTGCTCATCTCTACCTTCTAATCAAATAACTATTAATAATGTAGGTATTAATGATTACACTGATGATGAGATATTTATTTATCCTAATCCAGCTCATGATATTATTTATATACAATCGAATAAACCTATTATCGAAGCGAATATTATTAATAATTTAGGTCAGATAGTGGCTCATTATTCTGAAACTAGCATTATCAATATCGACCAGTTATCTAATGGAGTTTATCAAATTATGATAAAAACTGAAAATAATATTGTAGTTTTACCTTTAATAAAAATTCATTAATATGAGAAAAATTTTTTTAAGTTTAATTATTACCTTACTAATTAGTGCAGGATTAATGGCACAGAATATAAGTAATGTAAACGACAAAGAATCAAAACAAATCAATTTAGTAAAAATCAACTTTAATACTGATAACAAAATAAATAATACTAAAATACTCAATGACAATACTCCACCAGTTACTAATATTTTACCTATTTCTGCTTGGCAGAC
>JAHDSP010000377.1 GCA_018432645.1 Bacteroidales bacterium
CAGATAATAAAACTATTTGTAATAATGCTGTAGATAGCATAGAAGTTTTAACAGGGGCTAGTGCTTATGAGACATTCACATGGTCTCCTGCTACTAACTTATATACTGATGCTGCATGCACTACACCATATGTAAGTGGTAACTCTGCAGAGAAAGTATATTTCAAAAATAATACTGCTGGCACCTATGAATATGTATGTTTAGCAGAAAATACTTCAACAGGTTGTGCTACTACTGATACAGTAGAAATAACAGTTCTTCCTGCAACTGCTTCTATCATAGCTACACCTGAAGAGATTTGTTTTTCAGGAAGTTCTACACTTAGCATATCACCATCTGATGGCTATGGAGATGCTACTTTCCAATGGGCATCATCTGATGATGGGGTAACTTTTACAGATATTACAGGTGCTAATGGGCTTAGCTATACTACACCTGATATTAGTGCTAGCAAATATTATAAATGGACTGCTACAGCTTCTGGCAATAGTTGTCTGGCAGACACAATATTTATTAAAGTAAATAATCCACAAATATTATCTACTACTCCTGGATCTCATTGTGGACCTGGCACAGTAGAGTTATCTGCTACCGCTAATGATGACTATATAGTTAAGTGGTATGATGTAGCTACTGGCGGACAACCACTAGCTATTGGTGAAACTTTTATAACCCCAGTATTAACCTCTACTACATCTTATTATGTAGAAGCTGCTACTTCGTCACCAGATTCTACTACAGTAGGTACAGGCACTAGTACTACTAATTATTTACCATTTTACGGGTTATATGATTATTCTTATGGAGCAATGCTTTATACTGCTGATGAACTAGATATTAGTGGCCCTATTACAAAAATAAAATTCCATGTGGGTAATTCTCCATCTAGTTATGAAACTGATGATCAGATAATATACATGAGCGAAGTACCATATACAGAATTTGCTGATGATAATCTAATAGATACTAGCACACTTACTAAGGTGAAGGGGCCATTTTCTTATACTTGGGATGGTGGAGGCTGGAAAGAGTTTGAGCTAGATGTACCATTCGATTATTCTGGAAATAATTCATTATTAATAGTGTGGGTAAATAATGATGGTACCTATGCTTCAGGATATCCTTCTTTTAGCTATACAACAAAGACAAATACCGGCTTATATAAATATCAAGATAATAGTTATCCATCTATACCTGGTACAGGTACTTTGACAGAGAATAGACCAAATATTATTGTAGATGTAAAAGTTTGTGCAAGTCCACGTGTAGAGGTAATAGCTACTATAACAGAGCCCCCAGCAATCACTGCTAGTGTAGCTCCAAATGATACTATATGTGATGGAGAAGAAATTACACTCAGTGTAACTAGTAGTGAGCCAAATTATGAATATACTTGGACTTATGATTCACAAACATACTCTGGAGCTAGCTTCACTGATAGCCCATCTGCTAGCACTCAATATATTGTTAATGCTAATGATCCTATAGGTGGTTGTGTAAATATAGATACTATAAATGTAACTGTATATCCTAGTCCATCTACTAGTGTATCTGCTAATCCTACATCTATCATTTGTGGTGAGTCTGTTCAGTTAGATGCAACAGGAGTTGGCTATGTGCCCACAATTATTGTATCAGAAGATTTCAATGAAACAACGCATTCATTTACAGCTATAAATAATTC
>JAHDSP010000186.1 GCA_018432645.1 Bacteroidales bacterium
AGTTCTTGCCACATTCTTTGCATTGATAGAGCTGCTGACCTTGTTGATGACCATTTTTTATAATGTTTATGCTCTCACATTTGGGACATTGTGGAGATACACTTTGTGCCTTGAGACCTTGGTAGTCTACTACATCTGCATCTTTTTGCTTCAACAGGTAAAAGAGGCCATCAAGGAATGCTAAATGCTCTTGTTTGCCCATTGATAAATATTCTACTAGATTATCAACTAATTGTTTCATAGCTTATTATTTTTTTTACAAAATTAATTAAAATTTGTAAATATAATCAAATATATTTCCAAACAATAATAATAAAATATCTTATCCCCCTCCTCATCCCCTATTTATTAAAATTATCCCACCTGAACCCCACTAATTTACTTGTCTTTAATGGATAACTCTCTAACGCATCTAAATACATCCTTACAGCTATTGGCTCGAGGCCTTCTAAAGGTGGAGCCATCAAATCAAAATCTATCGTCGATAAAATACTATTTATGAGAACATTTCGCATTTCTTTAGATGATATTTTTTGATACTCAAATTGTATTGGAATATTTTGTATTTCTGGTCTGCCTTCTACGTAGAAATGGTTATCTTTGTTTACATATATCCTCCCAATTAGATATCCTATATCATCATATCTATTATATTTAAAAGAATCTGATAAAAAATTAAAAATATTGATTATGCCTACGAAGGTATTATCTTTATTTTCTTTTGCATAGTTGTTTTTTAATGCTGGATGAAATGGTGGTAGCATAAATGCATTTGTGTGCATGAAAAATGCTAATATATCTCCAGCAAATTTAATTTCAAATTCGAATTCTGTATGTTCAATGATTTCTAATGGTACAACCCTTTTTTTATTTAGCATATTATTCCTTAATTCTTTCAATAGATAAATAGATTCTTGTCTGATTAAATCAAATGCACTTTTGGTATTATTGTAAACGTCTTGTTTTAGATTAGCTTTTTTCTCTAAATAATTTGCTAAATTTTTTAGTGTTTTTGCTTTAGGATTTCTGTCCATAATATTTTTATAAATATGATTTTAAAGGTATTATCAATGAAAAATTATTTGGTCCGTAGGCTAGGTGAGAGATATTATATGAATAAATAAATGAAAATCGATTAGTATATATTCCTACTCCAAATGAGAAACCTACTAAGCCCTTGCGGCTATCTATTTGCATTTCTTGTCTTGTTTGATAATTGTAGCCCACCATTAAACTTAAAAATTTCATTGGAATTATTTCTATACCAAATGCGAAATGTCTCATTATCTCATCTATGGTTTTAGCGAATTTTTTTGGTTCAATATATTGATTTGTGAATGGGTCTAATTGTAGTGAAGTACTGTCTGTATAACTTAAATGCCAATCATGTAAATCGTGCAAATAAAGGTGAAATCTAAATGGTGCATTTAAAAATCTTTTAGACATTGCAAATGCAAGATTAAATGGCATGGAACTATTTTTTTTATCTCCAAAATTTTGTGTTATTTCATGCCCTATATTCCTTGCAAATAGTGATAGACTGATTTTTTGTGTTGTATCATAATAATTTAAAGCTATATCCGATGCTAATGCTACAGCATATTTATCTGCTTGCATATATGCTCCTTTAATATTGATTCCAATGTTTATTTTTTCAAATAATTTTTTTCCATATCCAGCGCTGAATACAAAATTGTTTACAAAAAAATCATTCGTTTCTTCGCCTGTCCAATCATATCCTTGAAATTTACCATAATTAATATATTTTATGGTAAAGTTTAAAGTTCCAAAATTTGTAAAATATGGATTAAAATTTAATACAAATTGAGAAATATCTGCTGCATATCTATCATAATTAATGCTAATACTATAGGCATCACTGTCGTTTATATATCCTGGATTATGATAATAAGACATGGCATCAGGCTCGTAAACAGAATACAATATATTACCTAATGCATTACTTCTAGCATTATTACTAAAATCTAAAAAACTATATGTGCTTTGTGTGAAACTCAAAATAGGAATTAGTAGGTTAAGCACTATTACTATTCTCTTATTTATTTGCATTTTTATTTTATAATAAAATTTTTGTTAAAGTTATAACATTTTTTGAATATATAATTTTATTTTTTTGATTTAATTTATGTAATAATAAAAAATATATATTTTTGCTCATTAACTTTTGTTTATGATAGAAAAGAAAAAAAACAGAAATCAGCTTAGAATACTTTTATTTGTTTTTATTTTAATCATATTAGCAGCTATATTTACCCCATTTATTGCACCAGATAAATCTTATTTTGCTAATCAACAGCATCCAGAGCTTGCATATTTGCCAATGGGATCAGAGATAATGTTTTTGATAAAAGATTCAGAAGATAAGATTCCTTTTTATAGAAAATTGATTTGGGGCTATCAGCCTAATAATGAAATGGTTAGCATAGATTTTTATCAAATTAAAGATGAAAATATAATAATAAGAACATATAAAGAAGGCGAAATAAAATCTCTACCATTTGATTCGAATAATATGAAAATAAAAAAAATAAAATTTTGGTTTGGCACTGATAGAATGGGGCGAGATGTTTTAAGTCGCATTTTATGGGGAGCACGTATTAGTTTATTAGTTGGATTGATATCTACATTGTTTTCTATTATCTTAGGAGTATTTATGGGGATTTTAGGAGGATTTTATGGTGGATGGATAGATAAAATTGTTATGTTTTTTGTAACAGTATTATGGTCTATACCGAGTATTTTGATAGCTATGGCAATGTCTTTTGCTTTAGGTAAAGGATTTACACCTGTATTTTTAGCAATTGGTTTTACTCTGTGGATGGATGTGGCTAGAATCGTCAGAGGGCAAGTATTATCTATCAAACAAGAAGATTACATAAGTGGTTTAAAAGCACTGGGATTTTCTAATAGATACATTCTTGTTCATAGTGTACTGCCTTCTCTTGGCGGCATTATAACTATTTTAGCTGCTTCTAATTTGTCTACAGCTTTATTATTAGAATCAGGTTTAAGTTTTTTGGGGATTGGCATTCAACCACCGATGGTATCGTGGGGAGCTATGATACAAGAGTATTTTGGTCATTTGCTTTTGCCTACTTTTTATTTAGCATTAATACCAGGTATATGCCTCACATTAATTATCTTATTGACTATGCTACTAGGTAATACACTTAGAGATATTCTAGATGTTAAATCCATTTAGTAATTTTTCAAATTGTTTTGATAAAAAAAAAGGGGCTGAAGCCCCTTTTTTTTCTTGAATATCGTTTGAATTATTGAATATTTATAGTTTTACGAAGTTTCAGTCCATTGTCTAGTGAAGTTTCTATGATATATAAGCCAGGAATAATATTTTCTATATTCAATTGTATTTTATTTTGATTTTGGAAATTTTGATTTAGTACATTTTGTCCTAATGAATTAAAAATTTTAACATTATTAATGTTTTCAGGAGTCTGCACTATGATAATATCTGTAGCAGGATTAGGATAGACAGATAAATTACTATTTGCTACATCATTAATATTGTTACCAGATTGATATGTAATCCTAAATCCATCATCTCTCAGAGATTCGTTAGAAATAAATTCGATATATACACTTGGAGAAGATATATAATATGTAACTGGAGAAGATAAATGGCCTGTCAGAGCAGCTACATCATTACCAGGAATAGGGGAGGTTCCTTCATATATAATTACATAATCCACTTCTTCTTGTAAAGCTAAATATTCAACAGTTAGAACAATTGATGCAGGTTGAGAAGTAGGGCTGATTAACCAACCACAATTAGAATTATTTCCATATCTAGCATCACCACTACCGTCTTCTATTGTGCCACTTTCATCTGTTAAAGTTGTTAAATCTTCACAATATACTTGGTCATCATCAGCTGGTTCTACTCCTATTATTATGTCTTGTCCATTAGAAAAATTATCGCCACCAGGAGTTAAGCTGTTTAGATAGTAATATCCGTTATAATAACCACTCCATCCCCAATTAAAATGAAAATGTATAGGCCCATCATAGCCATCACATACAAAAGCATGACCAGCTTCACCAGGTAAGCCACCCCCAGAATAATATACAGGTCTTTTAGCATCTATTTCTGTTTTTAGAATTATTCCCCAGCTGATATCTTCCATACCATCTCTAGAAACATATTCTACGTATGATGGATATTTAAAATAATTTTTAAAAGATAGAGCTGCAGCTGACGACTGAGCTCCACTACCGTCTGGTCCATAACCCATAGATACAGAAACACCAGCATGATAGATAAGTTTAGCTACTTCTATGCTATCTGTAGACGCAGTGAGTTGATTTGGCATATCTGCATAATTATACGTTTCATTATCGAGCTCAACAGATAATACACCATAAGCAGATGTATAGGTAGGTGTACCTGTGCCAGATGTAGGATAAGCATGATATTTCATAATCTGCGCCATAGCTGTTGCCACACAACCAGCCCATACATGATTACAAGGTCCATTATCATCTATTGGACATAGAGCATTATAATAGCAACCCTGATCCCATTTTGTTGTTAATAAAGGCGAAACTACTGCTACATTTTTACCTTCAGGATGTCCAAATTTCTCTAAATTATCCCAAGCTTCTCTGAATCTATCAGTAGATTTAGGATCAGCAATGGCTATCTCAGCTTGTTCACTTAATCCACCTAAAAACCATTGTACTGGTGGAATTATATTATTAGCATCAAATCCGCTTTCTGTGGAATATCCTAATATTGGATATAGTTGTTTATAAGCACTTAATATTATAAAAGAATTATTTTGCTCATTGGTAAAAATATAATAATAAGGTGTCTGGTGTACTAATACTATTGATTGTTGCATGTACTTATTTGTACGCTCAAATTTTTTAGCTAAAGACATAGCATCATTTAACTCTATTTTTTGAGAAAATAAGAAACTAATATTGATAATTATAATCAATATTAATAAAAGAATTCTTTTCATATTTTTATTATTTTATAATGTGTAATGCAAATTTACATAAAAAATTTTACTTAAAAATAATTTTAATTTGTTATTTTTATGAAAATAATTAGTATTTTATGAATTTATATAGATTTAATTGCATTAATTGTCTAAAATTTATTAACGATTTTTTATCAAGCAATAAAATTAAAAATTTATCGTAAATTTGTACACTATAATTAATTTTAAAAATGAAAAAAGAATATTTAAAATTAGAATATATAATTTTTGATAATTTAAAAGATTTAGACAAAAAAGATCAAGAATTGGTAAATAATGCTATAGAAGCTTCGAGTCGTGCATATGCACCATACAGTAATTTTCATGTAGGAGCTGCTGTCAGATTATCAAATAATATGATAATACAAGGGAATAACCAAGAAAATATAGCATATCCATCGGGTTTGTGTGCAGAACGAGTTACTTTATTTTATGCTCATAGTGCTTATCCAAATGAAGCTATAAAGACGATAGCCATCTATGCTAATAACATTGAAAAAACATATAAAGAAATAATAACTCCCTGTGGTGCTTGTAGACAAGTGATGGCAGAAATTCAAACTGTTCAAAATATGCCTTTACGTGTTATTTTGCTTAGTCCTTTAATGAATGGTATTATTTTACCTTCAGTTAATTTATTATTACCTTTTCAATTTGAATTATAAACATAAATCAATTATCATGAAAAAAATAAAAGTAATTTTATTATTTATACTAATTGCAATTCCATTATTTTTTAATTGTAAAAGACAAGCGCCTGATGGGCAAGTAGATATATCTGGAAGATTTATTGGTGGTGGTGGCAAACCTTTATATTTTTCAATTGTACATCCTAAAGAATTAGAACCTTTGGATAGCTGTACACTAAATGAGGAAGGAAGTTTCAAAATTAGATTACCTATTACTCAGCCACAATTTATCAAAGTTTATACTAATGATACAAATTTTATAGTTTTAGCAACTGAGCCTAAAGAAAATATTTATATTAGCGGGAATTATGCTCAATTAGATGCCACATACTCTGTTTTAGGCTCACCATCAAGTGAGACAATTCACAGATATAGAACTTTTACACGTGAAAATTTGGATAAATTGAATAATCTTACTGTTTTTTGGGAAAATCATAAATATGATGACAATAGTTTAGAGTTAAAAGATTCTTTAGATAATGAAGCATTAGCAATTTTTAAAGCACAGAGAGATTCTGCATTATCTCTAATAAATAAAAACCCAGAGAATTTTGCTAATGTGTTTATAATTTATCAATATTTTGTTAATCAACCATTGTTTGATGAAGTAAAAGATTTAGAATTTTATCAGTGGGTATTAGAGAATCTCGAAAAAAATTATTCCAATAATGAGCATATCATTAATCTGAAAATGAGAATAAATAAAGTAAAAACTCAAATAGCTGAGCGTGATAGCATATTAAGTAGATTAGCTATTGGTAAACCTGCACCAGATTTTGCATTACCTCTTTGGCAGTCAGATTCAGACTTTGTTCTATCTTTTAATATTGGCCAACCTATATTATTACATTTCTTTGCGGGAGCCTCACTATCAAGTGTTAAAGATATACAAAAATTAAAAAAATTTTTACCACAATTAACAAGAAATAATGTAAAAATAGTTACTATTTTTCTAGATTATGATACAGAGACGATGAAAAGAGCTATTGATGGAGAAAAAATTAATTGGACAGTATGCTATGACCTTAGTAGCCTACGTAGTCCTGTAGCTCAACTATATGCTGTGGATATTTTGCCAATGTATTACTTATTAGATGACAGTGGAATAATACGTGATAAAGCTCATCTAATTGATAGCATTGATGTATCATCTCTTAATTTAACTAAATGAAAAAAGATATATTTTATATACCCTATTTTTTAAATGATAACAAAAACTTATATTTTATTTCTGATATTCACTTAGGTGTACCTAACGAAGTAGAAAGCAATAGAAGAGAAAAATTACTTGTTAAATTATTAGAGCAAATAGAACCTCATGCTCAGGCTGTATTTATTTTAGGTGATTTATTTGATTTTTGGTATGAATATAAATATGTTGTCCCTAAATCATTTGTTAGATTATTTGGTCAATTAGCCAAAATGGTTGATAGAGGCATAGAAATACATTTTTTTGTAGGTAATCATGATTTGTGGACCTATGGTTATCTAGAAAATGAAATTGGTTTTAAGATTTATAGAGAAATAGCAGGATTTCAAATTAATAATATTAGATTACTTTTGGGACATGGAGATGGCATTGGTCCAGATGATTATGGTTATAAAATTATGAAATCTGTTTTTACAAATAGATTTGCTCAAATTTTATTCTCTACCCTACATCCATATTTTGCTTTCAAAATAGCACATAGTTTATCATCTACTAGCAGAGGGAATTATGAAAAATATATTGAAGAATATAAGGGTGATGATAAAGAATTTATTATTAGATTTCTAGCAAGTTTAAATCAAAATAATAAACCAGACCTTGCTATAATGGGGCACAGACATTTAAAAATGGATATGATAATTAATGATATTAGATACATTAACCTTGGCACGTGGCTTACAGAGCCTACTTATGCTGTATTTGATGGTAAGGATGTTTTTTTAAAAGATTTTAAATAAATTAGGATTTTTCTTTTTTGATAATTTTTACAATAAATATTAAAAATTATCAATTAATTTTGCAACAAAATATTAATGTTATGATACCATTGAATACTATTAGAACTGAGACTGAAAGAGTGAAAAAAGGACTTGTCAAAAAGCATTTTACTAATGTAGATTTAGTCGACGAAATTATAAAGCTAGATAATCAAAGGAGAACATTACAAGCCTCTCGTGATGATTTACAAAATAAAATGAATGACCTCTCTCGTCAAATTGGAATTTTTATAAAAAATAAAAATTTCGATGAAGCTAATAAAATTAAAGATGAAACATCTTCTATTAAGCTCCAAGTTCAAGAAAAAGAAGTTATTTTAAAGGAAATTGAATCCCAAATAAATAATATTTTAGTATTACTTCCAAATATTCCTCATGAGTCTGTACCAGAGGGTAAGACAGCTGATGACAATGTAATAGTTAAAAATGGTGGTGTGATTCCTACGTTTGATTTCCACGCTATACCACATTGGGAATTAGCAGAAAAGTATGATTTAATTGATTTTTCTTTGGGGTCGAAAATTACTGGAGCTGGTTTTCCGGTTTATAAGAAATGGGGTGCTAAGCTACAGCGAGCTTTAATTCAATTTTTTCTCGATAAAGCCTGGGCGAATGGTTATACTGAAATAGAACCTCCACTTTTAGTAAATCAAGATTCTGCTTTTGCTACTGGACAATTGCCTGATAAAGACAAACAAATGTATTATGTAGATTTAGATCAACTATACTTGATACCTACTGCTGAGGTGCCTGTAACTAACATTTATCGTGATACTATCATTGCTGAGGATAATTTACCTATCAAAAATGTAGCTTATTCTGCTTGTTTTCGTCGTGAGGCTGGTTCTTATGGCAAAGATGTGAGAGGACTTAATAGATTACATCAGTTTGACAAGGTTGAGATTGTTCAAATAGTTCATCCAGATAAATCTTATGATGTTTTAGATGAAATGGTTGCTTATGTAGAGTCTTTAGTACAAGCTCTGGAGCTACCTTATCGAATTGTAAAATTATGTGGCGGAGATATTAGCTTCACTTCTGCTCTTACATATGATTTTGAAGTTTTCTCTGCTGGTCAGCAAAAATGGCTTGAGGTCAGTTCTGTGTCTAATTTTGAAAACTTCCAAGCTAATAGATTAAAATTGAGAATTAAAACTAAAAATGGTAAGACTATTTTGGCTCATACCCTTAATGGTAGTGCTTTAGCTCTTCCTAGAATAGTTTCTGCTTTATTAGAAAATAATCAAACTATTGATGGCATTAGAATACCAGAAGTGCTCGTTCCTTATATGGGTATTGATTTTATTAAGATTACTTTTGGGAATTAAATTAATGTGTTCAATAATTATTAAGCAAAAAAAATTACTCATTTACTAAAGTAACAAATTATTTAGTGACGAGCTAAACAAAATGAATATTGAGAAACATTTATGTTTAACTTTTCATGTCAAATATTTTTATTAATTTTGTAAAAAAAAAAATTATGGAATATACAGCCGAAAACATAGAAAAAATGCTTGCTTTAACCAAAGAGGGCAAACGAGATTTTTTAGATAATCTACACGAATTTCTCAATGAGAACAAATTGACAGCTCTAGACTATCAGAGAATAAAGATTTTATCTACTGCTCCTATTTGTCCCAGATGTGATTGCGAATATGTAACTAAAACTGGTAAGAGTGATGGCAGACAAGTCTATAAATGTAAAAAATGTGGCTATAGATTTAGAGAAACTGCTAGATCACTTGTCTATTATTCTCATAAATACTATCTTTTAGTGGAATATATAAAATGCATGTTAGAAGGTAAAA
>JAHDSP010000275.1 GCA_018432645.1 Bacteroidales bacterium
ACAAAAAAAAGAGTTGTTAAAGTTGAACCCTTCGGTTGTGCATATATACAAGCAACGTTTAATAATGTGATAGTTACCTTAACTAATGAAAAAGGTGATGTCATTTCATGGTCATCAGCCGGGAAAATGGGTTTCAGAGGTAGTAAAAAGAATACACCTTATGCAGCACAAGTAGCAGCAGAAGATGCTGCTAAAGTGGCTTTAGATGCTGGACTAAAAAAAGTAAAAGTTTATGTAAAAGGACCAGGATCAGGTCGTGAAAGTGCAATTCGTACTATTCATAATGCTGGCATCGAAGTTATTACTATTTATGATATTACGCCAGTACCTCATAATGGATGCAGACCACCTAAACGTCGTAAAGTTTAATATATAAAATTAAAAAAAAGTTAAAAATAAAAATTATGGCAAGATATATAGGTCCAAAAACTAAAATAGCTCGTTCCTTAGGATCTCCAGTATATGGATATGATAAAAATTATGAAAGAAAGAATTATCCTCCTGGTCTGCATGGCTTAGCTAGAAAAAGAAGAAAACCTAGCGAGTATAGAATGCAGCTACTAGAAAAACAAAAAGCAAAATATACCTATGGAGTTCAAGAAACTCAATTTAGAAGATTTTATCAATTAGCTATATCTAAAGGTGGTATCACCGGTGAGAATTTGATGCAAATATTAGAATCGCGCCTAGATAATGTCGTTTATAGATTAGGTATAGCAAAAACACGCACAGCAGCTAGACAATTAGTATCTCATAAACATATTACTGTTAATGGAAAGGTTGTTAATGTTCCATCATTTATGATAAGACCAGGTGATGTCGTTGGCGTTAGAGAAAAATCTAAATCCTTATTCGTTATTCAGGAATCATTAGCTGCTAGAGTAGATAAATATTCATGGCTGCAATGGGATCAAGCTAATATGGAAGGTACTTTTTTGCAATATCCTGTTCGTGCTGAAATTCCTGAAAATATTAATGAACAGTTAATCGTAGAATTATATAGTAAGTAAAATAATATTATGGCAATATTGGATTTCCAAAAACCTGATCAAGTTATCATAACCGAAAATACAGAAACTCATGGTGTATTTGAATTACAACCATTAGAACCTGGTTATGGCATTACTATTGGTAATGCTCTCAGAAGAGTACTTTTGTCCTCTTTAGAAGGTTATGCAATAACTCAATTTCGTATTAATGAGGTTCCTCATGAATATACTTCTATTGATGGAGTTTTAGAAGATGTTATTTATATTGGTTTAAATTTAAAACAAGTAAGATTAAAACCAAATTTTGAGAATGTAGATTCTGAAAACATAAATATTATTATTACTGGCCAAACAGAATTTAAAGCTGGTGATATAAATAAATATTTAACTAATTTTACAGTTATAAATCCTGATTTACATATTTGTACTCTTGAACCAACTGTAAAACTTAATATTGATCTTAAAATTCAAAAAGGTCGCGGCTATGTGCTAGCAGAAGAACTAAAAGATCATGACGCTCCATTAGGTACTATCACTCTAGATGCAGTATTTACTCCTATAAAAAATGTTTCTTATTCTATAGAAAATTTTCGAGTAGGTCAAAAAACTGATTATGAAAAATTAATATTAGAGATTGTTACTGATGGTACTCTAACCCCTTATGCAGCAATTAATGACTCCGCTAATATTCTAATGCAACATCTCGAAGTGTTCTTAGAAAAAAAATATACTCTACAAAGTTGTATTGAAATAGTGGAGGAGACTAAAGATGATAATATAGATGATAACTACGAGCAAATGCGAAAACTTTTGCAAACCAAACTCTCAGATTTAGACCTTAGCGTGCGAGCTATTAATTGTTTGAAAACAGCAGATATTGAAACATTAGGCCAATTAGTTAGCTATACTAAAAATGATTTGCTAAAATTTAGAAATTTTGGTAAAAAATCACTCTCCGAAGTCGAAGAATTAGTAAAATCTAAAAATCTCTATTTTGGTATGAATGTTTCTAAGTATAATTTAGATAAAGAATAAAGTTATGAGACATAGAAATAAAGTTAATCATTTAGGACGTACCACTGCTCATCGTAAGGCGTTATTAAAAAATTTATCAATTGCATTGATAAAACATAAAAGAATAAATACTACCGTTCCTAAAGCAAAAGAATTACGAACATTTATAGAACCTATTATTACTCTCACCAAAAATGATAATACTGCTAATAGAAGATTAGCTTTCGCTAAATTACAAAATAAAGAAGCAGTGAAAATATTATTCGATGAGATAGCTCCTAAAGTAGCAAATAGACCAGGTGGATATACTCGTATCCTAAAAACTGGTTATCGTATTGGAGATGCAGCTCATATGTGTATGATAGAATTAGTTGATTTTAA
>JAHDSP010000371.1 GCA_018432645.1 Bacteroidales bacterium
ATGAATATTTTCAACTTAATCATGAGTTCACTATCATTATCTACAATTATTTCTTGTGAGTTGTGTAGTGGCAAAGACTTTATATATTTACCTTGTTTGGGAGTAAATGATAATATTACTTCTTCAGGTGCCAAATCATCTTGCCTCACTATGCCATAGCAATATTTAAAATATTCATTTGCATCAAAATCTGTTGGCTCTGGAAAAGTTTCGTTTGTTATTTTAAGAAAAGATAGTCTATCAAGAGCAAAAGTTTTAATCCTTTTGTCGGCTATATCTCTGGCAACCAAATACCAGCGGTTTTTGAATTCCTTCAAAATATATGGTTCTACATTGCGAAGTGTGGCTTCATTTTCATAAAATTTTTGATAATTAAAAGTAATCAGTTTATGTCCTTCAATGGCATCTTTTAAATCTAATAAATATTCTGTGCCAAGAGGTGTATGCATGTCTAAATGGACATATTTAGAAATATTTTCGCTAAATCTGAATGCATTTATAATGTCAAAGTATTCTAATAATCTCTGATTCTCATCGGTAGTGTCGTCTATATCTATATAGTATTTTTTAGTACTTTTATCAAAATTAATGATAATGCCATATAGCGACAGAATATCTTGTTTATCTCTCTGAAAAGTCCTTTGAGAAATTGTAAGGTTATAGTCAAGGTCTTCAGATTTTGTTTTAAGGTAATCTATGATTTCATCAAATGTGGCAGGGCCACGTCTCAGTCTATTTATAATAAAATTGTATCGCAAAAGGGTTTCTCGGGTAGACATGATATGCGGAGTCGTAATATTTTGTAAATTTATAAAATAATTTTTATTGCAAAACACTATTAATTTTTGGAGTTTAATATCTATTTGGACAATTTCTCTAATATTTTGCTTAAAAATTGTTTAAATGTATGCTTCTTTATCTTTTTTAACTGACAATTAAAACAGTCAGTTACGTTTTATTTTAAGAGTTTTGACCATAATTTTTAATTAAATATTCTTCCAGTTCATCTATACTTTTCACATCGTTTATAATCTGAGTTTTATCATTTTCTATTTTAAATAATTTATCATATCTAGTCCATTGAAATTTTTCATTTGGTTTATTATATAAACTAAAATATATATCCCAACATTTATAATAGTAGCGATCAATTATTACATTTTCATAATTCTGAATAGTAAAATATTTTGTTACAACTTTTCGTTCATTATCTACTTGTACTATTTTTTCTCTTTCTAATTTATCAAAAACTTCATTTCGTTTATCACCTAACACAAAAATCTTTAATTGAGATTTTGTATTATATGGGAAAAGTGAGTATTTATTATAGTTAAAATGTAAATAACTATTCGGAGCTATGGATTTAGTTATTGTACTTTTGCATAGATCGTTTTGAAAGTTTTTTAATCTTTCATTATCCTCAATTTGAGATTCAAAAGAATAAAAATCTATATTCAAAACATCTTCAATATCAAAAAAAACATTTATTATTTCAGATAAATTTGCATTTGTTAATATTTTTTTCCATGTATCTGCTGAATTATCATATATAATTTCTTGAAAATGTTCTTTCTTTTCAAATTTACTAATTAAAGCACGTAATAAAATAGACTCATTTTTGTAGTCTTCCATAACTCCATTGTCTACTCTTGAACTTTTACCGTCTTGAACGACTTTTTCAAAAAAATATTTCTTAGCTTTTTCAAATCTCATATCAAACTTATTCCAATCATAAGTATCAGGATCCGTTTTAATTCTAAATAAAAAACGAATAGAGCCATGGAAAAATGCATATTTCTCGGCTTCTATGATTTTACTTTCCCATCCTGGTTCTAATATTTTGTTTGCTTTTTCCTTTTCTTCTTTTAGTTGTTCATACAAAGTACCAGTATTTTTTATATCTAAATTTTTTAATTTATCATAAATATTATGTGAATCTTTTGATAATTTATCAATTTCACGCATTGTATTTATCATAGATTGTATATTCACAATATTTGCATTCTCTACAATATTCCATACTACACGTTTCCATTTATTAAAAGAATTTTCTTCGTATTTCCCTTCTTCAAAATATCGGCACATCGCATAGAAAACTACTCTCTGTTGTTGATTTAATGTTGATATTGAATTATCTTCCTTATATATTGGGATAAAAGAAAATTTATATCCATTATTTTCAGCCCAAGATGGTAAAAATTGATTATTGATGTCATCTTTATTTTCATCTTTGAATGCATCAATTAAATTATCCAAAAATGTTTCAAAATTTTTGATAAAATCTGTATAGCCAAATGTTTTTATTATATTTTTATATGAATCAAAACTAGTAAACTGCACATTAGAATCATTGCCATTTTCCCCATATAAATATTTGAATGATATATTATTTTTTAATTCATTATTTTCTAATTTATTATTTTCTAATTTATTTGCGTTAAATGAATAATCATCACTATTTGTTTTGTTTTCATTTTTATTTTTAGCAGTTAATAAGCAATTTAGAAAATATCTATTTATAAATGCATAGTAAATTTCATCAATTCTGGAATCATTTGATCTAAATTTCCAAAAAAAGTCTGTCCATGTTGTATCAATCTTATTAGAAAAAGGTTTTACTTTATCAGATTCATTATTTTCTTTAATATAATTTTCAAATTCGGCTTTGAAGTTCTCAAAATTAGTGAGTTGCTTACCTCTGGCATTCATTTTTATATAAAGATCGTCAGACATATTTAGATTTTTAATATCAAGATAATAGAAAATTATTGGGCAAGTGGGATTTTTTAATTTAGCCCAATATTCAGAAAAATCTTTTTTGAAAATTTCTTCTATACCATCTTTAATATTATCGCCTTTTTTATCCTTAATTGGAGTACCGCTAAGCATATTTAGCATACTCTGAATTGTTGGATCTTGCTTCCAACCAGAGTAGAACCATGTTTGATTTTGTATAATTTCTGATATATTTTTGTTTGATTGTTCATTAGAAACTATGTCAAAATCAGCAAGTTTTTCACAAAATTCGCGAGATGAAGATCTGGTTTCGTAAGTAAATTTTTTGAAAATGGTTTTTTCTTTTTCAGTTATATTGCCTGCTTTAAATGCAATGTACCAATGTAGCAGCCACAGAGTAGTCAAACGCTGCTGCCCATCCAATGGATTTAGTTTGGCATTTTCATTATTCCCATCATTTTCTACATTTCCATATACAAAATCTAATTTTAGTGTTTTACCTGTATCTAATGCATTTTTAAGATCTGTAAGAAATTTCTCTCGTAGTTTTTCTTTTCCTAAGCGGCCTTGAGCATAATCTCTCTGAATGATTGGGATTTCTATTTTGTGATTATTTAAAAATTCCCAGAATGTTGTTTTTGGTGTTTGGTTATCGTTACACATAATATTTTTAATTTAAAAATTTTGATAAAACTTCTTTAATATTTTTTTTGTAATTTTCAGCATCTATCTTGTTCCATTCACGTAGATTGTTAGGCAAAGGAGTATAATATTTCAGAAAAACATTCTTAGTGCAGGGAGGCACAAATGCTATTTCGCCATCTTCTACTTTTATTTCTATATTTTCTAACTTGTCATCAATAATAATTTTTTTGCCTTGATCTTTACCAAGAATAAATCTACGTTTAGCTGCAAAAATAGCATTACCATATCCTCTATTAGTTGATGAATCTAACAAAGCAAAATTCCAAATCATATTCTTTTCATCATCCTTCAGAGCATTATCATTTGAAGGCTGAATTATTTTTTTTAGATCATCAAAATTATATGATTTAGTATCATTGTTATTACTAACATCATTATTTTTAATTTGTTCCAAATAATCATTTATTGCTGTTTTTAATTTGATGCCTTCTTTTAATTCTATGTTTTCATCATCTATGCCTATATATGATGACAATAGCCATTCTTTTTGGTCATTTTTATCTTCAAGAGTATTTTCTGTGGCAGGATCTATATGCTCAATATCCCATTTTTCCTTTTTATACAAGTGAAATGGAAATTTGTAAAAAATTGGTAACTTGTATTTATCACTTTTCTTTAAAGTTTGATTTTGATTAATGATAGTTTGAATATTATATAATAAAAGTAACGGCTTACATTGTGTTTTAGGATTTCCGTCAGTTTCATATATCTTATCTAAGTTATTACAATTTTTAATTACTTTTTTTATTTCTTCAATTATAAATTTATTTAAAAAACTCTCTTTGGTTTTAAATTCATTATTCCATTTTTTTTCTAATATTTTAATTAGATTATAATTATTAGCAATTAAAAAGCCAATATAATGATATAATTCAAGATCATTGTACCATTCTTCAAAAGTTTGAAAAACATTTTTAATAATTTTCCAACTTTTATCAATTGTTTCTTTAGATCCATTTTTAAATATTAAATAAAAATATCTAAAAGTTTTGTACTCATCTGTCCCAATTTCATTAGAAATATTCTTAGAAAAAAGATTTAATTTGCAGATCAGATCAAAAATAAAATCAATACGCGTAGGTACATTATTTTCCTTTTCATTAATAAAATACCAGAATTCATCATTTTGCAGAGTATATTCTATTGTATCCCATTCCATAGCAATTTCTTGCTGTTTTTTTCTAATTTCATTTGCATTACCTTCAAAATTTGATTTATTTAAAAACAAAGCTTTTATCAGTTCAGAATTAGTAAGTGGTATTTTACCGATATTTAATCTGGTGAAAACATTTATTGGATTTTCGTCATCAGACTCATACCAAATAAACTGTACATTTTTCAGGAGTGTATTCAAAAATTTATTTTTTTCTTCTTCGGTTTTAGATTTAAACCAGTTTTCTATTGTACATTTTGCCTGGTACATATAATAGTAGTCTATATATTTATCGTATTTTTCACCATCAGACATAATTTCAGACAAAAATTTTTCGCTATCAGATCTAGTCTCGTATTTTATTTTCCAAATATTTTCTTGTTTTAAATAAGCTAGAATAATGTAAATAGTTGTAAGGCGTTGCTGTCCATCTATTACCTCCCATTTTTCAGATGCATCATTTTCATCATTTTTTTTCTTTTTTACCACCAATGGTTGAATGCAATAAATAGGTTTATCATTATTTACATCATTTTGTTCAATAAATTCCTGTATATCATCTAGCAGGTCTTTCACTTGTTGCACTGTCCAGCGATAACCTCGCTGATATGATGGTACAAAGAAGTTTTCTCCTAAAATTTCGTAAATTGATTTTAAATTTAAGTTACTCATATATTATTTATATTTTGGCAAATGTAAACAAAAAAAATTCTGATTTAGAAATTATTTCTTTAATTAAAATCATTTTCTTAATCTTTATCATTATTTTTTAGATATTTTTGTTTGTTTTTTATTTGTATTTCATGATTTTGTACTTTATTCATAAAT
>JAHDSP010000246.1 GCA_018432645.1 Bacteroidales bacterium
AATGAAATAGAAATCTTTAAATCTAGAAAATTATTATCTCAAGTAGTACAAGACCTGCAGCTAAATATTACAATAGTAAAAGAAGGTAATTTCTTAACTCCTGATCAATATTATTATAACGATTCACCTATTAATATAAAATTAAGCTCACCAATAGAAAACATAGTTCATCATACTACATTAGAATTAACTATTATAGATAATGATAATTTTAAAATTAGTGAAAATTATACCAATGCAAATGGCAAGGATATTTCAGAAAATAAAGGGAAACATAAATTCGGAGATTCTATAAATACATCACTAGGGTTTATAACTATAGACAAAACTAATTACCTACAAGATAATAATAAGGGCGATGATTTTATAATTAATATAAGTAGTATAGAGAGTGCTGTTAATAAATATAAAGATAATTTAACTATTCAAACTGTTAATAGAGATGCTTCTGCTATAGAAATTAAAATAAATGGACCAAACAAAGCATTAAATAACGATTTTATAAACACGTTAATTTCTCAACATCAAACTCAAGCTATTCAAGATAAGAATACCATAGCATTAAATACTAGTAAATTTATTGATGAAAGGATGAAAGTCATAGAAAAAGAATTATCAGATATAGAAAATTTATTACAAACTTTTATGACTCAAGAGAAATACGTAGATCTAAATATAAGTGTACAAAATATTTTATCAAAAGAATCTGCTGTAGAAAAAGATTTAATAAATTCATACATACAATTGAAATTAGCTGAGCAAATAAAAGATTATTTACAGGAACATAAAGATCTCAGTAGTTTATTACCAGCCAATTTAGGAGTAGAAAATCAGGCTATCAACAAAATGACTAATGATTATAATCAATTAGTATTGCAAAGGAATAATTTATTACTAAACTCTTCAGCCGAAAATCCCTTAATAACCAAAATAGACAATCAACTTTTAGCTTTAAGGGCTAGTCTAAATGAAAGTCTAAATAATTTAATTACCAGTCTAAAGATACAAACACAATCTCTAAAATCAAATATTGATAATTACTCGAGCAATCTCGCTAGTATGCCCGAAAGTGAGAGAAAATATAAGGATATTTTGAGACAACAACAAATAAAAGAAAATCTTTATATTTATTTAATGCAAAAACGTGAAGAAGCAGAAATAGCTATGGCTGCCACTGTAAGCAATATCAAGCTTGTAGATTCTGCATATAGCACTATAAAACCTATAAAACCTAAAAAAACTGCTAGTATGTTTGTAGCCCTGCTTATTGGATTATCCTTTCCAATTTTATTAATTTATATTAGAGATTTATTTGATAATAAAATTCATACAACAGAAGATTTAGGATTTTTAAATATTCCTATAGTCTCTAGCATACCTTTTAAAAAATCAGATGATATTATATTTATCAAGGAAAATTTTAAAAACCATATAGCAGAAGCTTTCCGTACTTTACGATCTAATTTAGAATTTATTTTTACTGATAAAAAAGACAAAGGGAATACTATCTTTGTTACTTCTACTATCCCTGGTGAAGGAAAAACTTTTGTTTCGTTAAATTTAGCTGTATCATACACTCTAATAAATGCTAAAGTTTTATTTTTAGAATTAGACCTTCGTGCACCTAGAATAGCTCATTATCTGAAAATACCAGATAACAAGGGTATCAGTGATTATCTCAAAGACGATAATACAACTCTCAAT
>JAHDSP010000502.1 GCA_018432645.1 Bacteroidales bacterium
ACTGGCATGATAGGAGATCCTTCTGGCAAAAGTGAAGAAAGAAATTTATTGTCTGAAGAAATTATTAGAAAAAATGAAGAAGGCATAAAAAAACAAGTATCACGACTTTTAGATTTTAATGATAAACAAAATGGAGCTTTACTATTAAATAATTATGATTGGATGAAAGATTATCGTTTTCTAGATTTCATCAGAAATGTAGGCAAACATATAACTGTAAACTACATGATGGCTAAAGAAAATGTGAAACGACGCATCAGTGGTGAGGTAGGAGAGGGTTTGTCTTTTGCTGAATTCTCATATCAATTAGTACAATCTAATGATTTTTTGCATTTATATAAAAATTTTAATTGCAAGCTACAAATGGGCGGTAGCGATCAATGGGGAAATATAACTACTGGTATTGAGCTCATCAGAAGGGCTACTGGTGGCGAGGCATATGCTATTACTTGTCCTTTAATCACTAAAGCTGACGGTACTAAATTTGGTAAAACAGAAAAAGGTAATGTATGGCTCGACCCAGATAAAACATCTCCTTACGAATTTTATCAATTTTGGATTAATACTTCTGATGAAGATGCAGAAAGATATATTAAAATTTTCACCGAACTAGATAAACCAACTATTGACGATCTCATCATTAAACATAGAACTGCTCCAGAGAATAGATTGTTGCAAAAAAAACTTGCTGAAGAGCTTACAATGATGATACACGGTAGCAAAGCATTAGAAATAGTAAAAACTACAAGTGAGTTTCTCTTTGGTAATGGTTCCATAGATCTATTGAAAAATTTGGATTCAGATTCTATCTTGTCCATTTTTGCTGCTATTCCACAATTTAGAATTTCTCACAATTTGATATCTAATGGGATTAGTATAATAGATTTATTAACAAATAATACAAATATTTTAGCTTCAAGAGGTGAGGCACGTCGTATGATAGCTAATAATGGCATTTATCTAAATAAGCAGATAGTAAATGATGAAAATCTTATTGTAAACGAAAATTTTTTAATTCAAAATAAATTTATTGTCATTCAAAAAGGCAAAAAAAATTATTTTCTTATTATTGCTGAGTAAAAATTTTAGGTTTATTTGCTAATTATTAGTTTATAGATAATTTATTGTAATTTTGATAAAAAATGAAACGTAAATTTCTATTTTTCTTTTTAGCAATAATTGGTGTAGCAGCTATAATTTTTATAGTAATTTATTTTTCGAAAAAAAATAATTCAAACCAAGATCCATTAAATCTTTTACCATCTGATACTCAATTATTTATCTATATCCATAACTTCACTGAAAAAATTAATATTATAGAAAATTCTACCCCTTCGAAGGTTTTAAAAAATTCAGATATTAATAAGACTATAACTGATGATTTTAATTCATTAAAATCTCTAAAGTATAATGACGATGTGAAAAAATGTTTAACAAAAGCTAATTTGTATATTGCTATTTCGCATTCTTTTCCTTCTATTACACCACTATATCTAATATCTTTCAAAGATAAAAATAATGCTGACAAGTTCATCACTCAATTATCAAAACTAAATGATAAAAATTTTCAAAATAAAAAAAATGTTCAGCTAATTAATGTAGAAAATTCCATTTTTTATTCAAGACTAAATAAAAAATTTTTATTAATATCTAAAACTGAGAATCAAATCAATACTACATTAGATATTAATCATTTTGTTAATTTATTCAATTATATTAAAACGAATGAACTTTTTAGCATAGTTTGTTTGCCAGACAGCAATTTGAATCTTTGGTTTACAGATATATTTTCGCAAGATATTTATAATTTTAATTATTTAGTAATAAATGTGCCTGATACTAATGCTATTGCTGAATATAGCATTATCGCTAATCCTAAAAAAAAGTTTTTTTTAAATTATCAACTTAATAATTCTACTGTTGATGAAATTGATTATAATATTTTAAAATATCTACCTACTGATATATCAAATATTTATTTATGGTCTGCTAAAGACTTATTTACAAAAGTAATTCCTGGTTTTTTAGCAAATGAAAATATAAAAAATAAATGGGATTCTCAAGCACATTTATTCCCGATGAGTGTCCAAGGAAAATTATTTTCATTATTGGGGAACAATGTATGCATAGCTCATAATAGTGAAAATGACAAGATTGCAGCTATCTGTAAAATTAATAGTAAACTTTTAAGTGAAAAAATTATAAAAAAATGGTCATATTATTCTATTAAAGATCCAATACATTGGGGCATGTATACATTATATCCAGTCAGATGGGGGCAAATAATGAATTTTTTCTTTTCACATTATTTTCACTCACCAAACATTTTTTATTCATACATTGATGGTGACTTTTTGCTAATTGCTAATTCTATTGAACTACTAGAAAGTATGATTACTACAAAAAAATTAAATATTTCTAATTCATTCAATATTAATAATAAAGATTATTTCCAATCCTTTTATCAACCTTTTGCTCATAACAAAATAAATGGTAACATAGATAAAGAATCTATAACAAACTTAACAACTAACAAACCTTATGAAATTAAATTAAGTAATTTTGAAATGTTAGACACTAATTTTAAATTTAAAGCTACCATAAATTGGGATACTGCTGGAAAAGTAAAATCAATTTTACAAAATTTACTATTCTCCTATGAACAAATTTTTTTATTGGAATATGATAGCCTAATAGCAATGACAGATAGTAGCTGGCAAAATAATAATAAATTAGTACAAATTATTTACCCACCAGATTTATATCATCCATATATAAAATTGAAAGCGGAAGGTAGAATAAATGAAAAGGGGCAGCGTACAGGATTGTGGCGATATTATTTTCCAAATTCTAATTTGTGGGCTAGCATATCATTTGTAGATAATACTCCGGACGGTAATGCTTTTCTATACCATGATAATAAAGAGAATAAAATTAAAGCAATAGCTCATTTCTCTAAAGGTAAATTAAATGGTAAATATCAAGAGTTTTATCCTAATGGAAATAAAAAGACAGATTTATTTTTCCAAAATCATTATAAATCTGGATCAGCAAAATATTTTGATAAAAATGGCAGCCTATTAATAGAAGGTAATTATAAAAATAACGAAAAAATTGGCTTTTGGTATTTCTATACACCATTTGGCGAGCAATTACCTATTTATTTGGAATTCTAATTTTGTATTTTATCATCAAATTTAACAGTTTGCAACTGCCATTTATCTTTAGGATAATATAATGTAAAAGTATAAAATAAGGGCTGATAAGCATATTTTAACATATAAGTAACTACAACTAAACTCTCGCCATATTTTTGTTCTTTTATTTTTTCATATCCATAATATTCACCTAACATAGCAGTGAGAGCAGAAAGCTTAAGCTTTATCTGCGTAACCTCTTCTGCATTTCTTTGCATTATATTCGGATTAGTTTTAAAGATGAAATCTATAGCCTCTGGCGGAGTATTATTCTTGTAAATAAAAAAAAAATCATCCATTAATGGTTCATAACTTTGAATATTTTGATTGAATGCTAATAAACTTATAAGCAATAAATTAAAAGTAAAAAATAATTTTTTCATAATGTTTAATGAAATGTTAGTTGTGCAAATTTAATAATTTTATTGAATTTAATGATATAATTTTAAAATGAATTGAATAAAGGGGTGGAGGGGAGAGTCGGTGGGGAAATAAGGTAAAAGTATAAAATATTTATTGTTTGGAAATTTATTTGATTATATTTCCAAATTTTAATTAATTTTGTAAAAAAATAATTAGCTATGAAAAAATTAGTTGATAATCTAGTAGAATATTTATCAATGGGCAAACAAGAGCATCTAGCATTCCTCGATGGTCTCTTTTACCTGTTAAAACAAAAAAATGCAGATGTAGTAGACTACCAAGGTCTCAAGGCACAAAGTGTATCTC
>JAHDSP010000132.1 GCA_018432645.1 Bacteroidales bacterium
AGAGCTAAAAGCCATTTGTAGTAATATAGGCACAAATAATTGATGTTGTACTAATGAAGTAAACTCTCTCTGTAATGGAGAAGCTACAATATATATATTTCCTTTACCGTAATTGATTTGTTTTAAAAAAGGATCTCCATTAGTCAATGAAAGTAAATTATTTCCTATAGATTTTGATAAATGATAATATTTATTTACAAGTGGATAGTCATAGTCCCTTGGTGGGCTGGTAAACATTCCTTTGAAAAATGGTAATGAAAAAGATATATTTTCTACTCTTAACGATTGCTCATCCAATGCATTGCCAATATTGATATTTATTTTTGATAGCAGTGAATTTAAATAATTTGCATTATTTGTTGGTGGCACTATAAATGCAGCTGAACCTTCTTGTATTTTTTTTAATAAGTTATTAAAAGCATCTGGAGATATATTATTTAGACTTTCTAAGATATAAAAAGCAGGTTGTCCATTTGTGTTGGTTAGAGCATCTAAATTTATTTTTTGATAATTAAACAAGCTATCTCCAATAAAAATGTTAGGTATTAATGTTTTATAATCATTCTCATAGCAATGATATACTCTAATATCCGAAGGAATATGTATAGAAAAAAACAAATTATTATCAAAATCATATCCATTATCTACTGTGCTTACTTTGCCCGTAAAATAATTATTTTCTCCTATAGGAAAGCTGATTTCTTCTGTTGTCTGTGTATTTGCTGGTAGATTAGTAACTACTGATCCGACAGATTTATTATTGAGGTAAACTTCTATTTTCACTCCATCTTCTGCTATATCGCTATTATTATTTAATTTAACATATAAACTACCTTGCGAATTTTTAACAACTACTGGAGAGCCTAAAAACACACTATCTATCGAGATATTATTAATCTGTGGCGATTCTATTGGCATTAGATAAATATTGGCATTAATACTATCTAATAATTGAAAAAAATCACTTGGAAAATCTGATTTTTGAAAATCGCTGAATAGGATAATAGATTTAGCAGTTGAATTGTTTAGTGTATGAAAAATAGTTTTATATTGGTCTATAAATGTTGGACTGTATGAAATAGAATCTATGAATTGGGTGCTTTCGTTTTTTAGATGAAAATTTGGTTTTATAGTGCTAGATAATGGCATAATGCCGATGAGAGTAGATGCTGATTGATTATTGATGGCTTCTTTGGCTGAATTTTTAGCTTGTTGTAGCAAACTATAGCTACCGCTTTGATATCTCATACTCAGGCTATTGTCTATGGCTATCAATAGTTTATCTCCATTAGATATATTTGAGATTTCATTTTTTCTCACTGGCATACAAAAAGCTAATATTATAAAAGCAAAAGCCAAAAATCTGATAGCAAATAGTATCCATCTTTTAAGAGTTTGTTCTCTTTTAGTCTTTTCAGTTAATTCTCTCAATATTCTAATATGA
>JAHDSP010000210.1 GCA_018432645.1 Bacteroidales bacterium
ATATGCAAATTTACAAAAAAAAGATGTAAATTTAGTAACTTTTACACTTGGTCCAGGTCTAGTAGGCTCTTTAATGGTAGGAATAAGTTTTGCTAAATCTTTTGCACAAGCTCTTAACATACCTATAGTAGCTGTAGATCACTTATATGCACATATTTTTGCTTCTTTTATTCAATTTCCAGATGAAAAACATCCAGTTCCAGAGTTCCCTTTTTTATGTCTTACTGTTTCAGGAGGACATACACAATTACTAAAAGTAAGTGATTATGATGATATAGAAATTATTGGTGAAACAATAGATGATGCTGCCGGAGAGGCTTTTGATAAAGCAGCGAAAATATTAGGATTACCATATCCTGGTGGCCCAATGATAAATAAATTGGCCAAAAGTGGAGATCCTCATTATTTTCATTTTACTAAACCCAAAGTTCCAGATTTTCAATTTAGTTTCAGCGGTTTGAAAACCTCTCTTTTATATCTAGTTAGAGACAATTTAAAAAAAGATCCTGATTTTATCGAAAAATACAAACAACATGTAGCAGCTAGCTATCAGAGAACAATTGTAGAAATTTTAGTAGAAAAAACTTTAAAAGCAGCCGAACAATTTGGATTAAAAAATATCGTAATAGCAGGTGGTGTATCAGCTAATTCAGAATTAAGACAAACATTTATAAATAGAGGCCAGCAATTAGGTTATAAGATTTTCATTCCACCAATTAATTTGACAACAGATAATGGAGCTATGATAGCTTATTTAGGTAAAATTTTATACGAAAGAGGCGTTACTAGTCCATTAAGCGTAAAACAATACGCTACTGGGGAAAGCAGATGAATAATAGATTAAAGTTGATGTGTTGATTAGTTGATTAGGTGAGGAGTGAGTGGATAAGGAGTTTAGTGAGATAATAGTTTTAAGTTAATCCACAGATGCACACAAATGAGCACAAATTTTAAATTCAATCCTGAAATCCTTTAATCCCATAAATCCCAGTTCAGACAATTTAATTCTATTATTCTCTGTGTACTTTTTACCATCTTTGAGAACTTTGTGGTTAATATTTAACTGTACAATAATTTTAAAATTGCCCACTTTGTAATAGCATTAATGTACAATATTCTACTACTTCGATTCCTAATTTACTTAATTTATTTTCGAACTCTGAATTTTCTGTTCCTGGATTGAAAATAATCCTTTTAGGATTTATAGAAATTATAAAATCTTCCCATTGTTTTTGATTACGAGGCCCTAAGTAAAGAGTTATAGTATCTATAGGTTTCACACTATCAGCAGTAGGATTAACGATAATGGGGATATCTTCTATTTCCCCAGTTTTATTACCTACAGCGATCACTTCATGACCATGATTTTTTAATCTTTTTACGGCTAGATTAGAGTATCTCTCTTCATTTGTACTAGCACCTAAAACTAAGACTCTCATTTTTTTTTGCAAATATATTGTTTATGGTTAAATGATTTAATAAAAATGATTAATATCAATCAAAAATGGATATTTTATAACTGATCTTCCCCCAAAATATTAACAGAAGCCCCACAATAATATTAAATAGATTAAACATGAAATTACCAGAAAAATACGTAGGCAATAAGTTTATATAATTAAAAAAACTGAATTTTTTCAATAACCATCAGCTGTTGAGTTATTAAAAATTTATTAATTCTGGGGAAGATCTGTTTTAAGTAAAAAAATTATCTATAAGTTATTAGTTATCAAATAATTATTGTGTTTTTAAGAGTCGACTAATTATTAATAAATCGACAGTTCCAAAATATTTATTTATTCAATATATGCTCTAAAGTGGCTACCTTCCTTGATATAAGTGCCAGATGTTAAAATTATTTTTTCTTTAGCATGCATATTTACTGTAATGCCAGACTCTACGATGAATTTATTATCGGTAATTATTGGATCAGCAAATGATTTATCATTTTCACTATGTAAATAATCATATTGTTGTGGTGCAATAGTTAGTGTATCTTTAGCAAAAAAATCCTGATCATACACTATGTGTCTATTATATAATGCGAGATTAAATGCTTCTTTTTCCCAATGAGCTTTCACTATTTCAGCTTGTCCTTTTATTGATAAACCACCATTGAAATATGGCATTTTAGGTATTTGAGAATTTTTTGATATGTATTTTTGATAAAAATTCAGAATAATGTCATAAACATTAGGTTTTGTCGCAGTAGTATCAACGCCATCATAAATATATAAAGGCATGTAATTTAATGCTGCATAATCTAATCTATATTGTGGATAAACTGGATTATCAGTGCCCATTACAGATCTATAAAATCCTCCTTTACCATCATAAATATGCTTAGTAAACATACTCCTCAGTCTTACCATATCATCGAAATCTAATGATGTGTTTGGTAAATATTTATAATAATCCATTAAAAATTCTATAACTGGCACTGCATGACTAATATCCTCGATATATTTAGTATAACCATCTATGCTTTTACTACGTATTATACAATAATGATATGGTGTATACCAACCCAAATGATACCACCAGTAGGAGTTGTCATTAGTTAAGATAAAAAGAGGGGCATTATATTTTTTTAATTTACAATAATCAAAAAATTTAATATTAGATTGTAGTAAATTATCAATAATTTTGGCCTTTGCTATATATGAGCTATCATTAGTACATAATCCCAAATAAAGTAGAGCTCTGCCAAAGCCAGCTTGCATATTAATCTCTGCAGCTTCATTTATATTTGGAAATTTAGTAAATGCGCAATTATCATTCCAATAACCGTTATTTATATACCAATTGAGCGTTTCTATCAGTTTATCTGTTAACCATTTAGTATATTGTCCAAAAGTATTAAAAACTATGTTAAATTTATTACAATAATTGGATTGTGGAAAATATTTTTCAGCTTTTAATTCATCAAATTGATAAATGGGCTCATTTATAAGACTGGGTTCTTCGAATTCAATAAAATATACAAATCTAGATAATGCAGCTAATATTATGCCATCCAGATACATCATTGGATCAAAAGACCATCTAGGGGCTTTTGTGCTATCTAAACTATGGTCTGGACGTTCCTCGATGATACATAATGATTGGAATAGAAATTTATACAAATAAGCTTTATCTTTTGTGGTTTCATACATTGTAATATAACTTTCTAAAATCCTCGCAATACCTTCTCCAAAAGTAGTTATCGTATTTATATCATTTTTTGTGTGATTAGTATCAAAATCTTTTGTGTAATATTTATTCTGTGGAGAATAGTTATTAACCATTATAGTGCTAAACAAATCATACTCTTCTTTCACTCTCAACGATTGATAATCTTGGGTGAATATATCTGATACAATTATTAATAAAAAAGTAAATAAATATATTTTTTTCATTAATAAATTATTGGTTTTTTACCATTTCTTTTAACTGTTTATTTTCTTCTTCGAGTAGCTGTATTCTTTTCTCCATCTGCTCTAAGTAGAGGTAGAGCTCTTCTATGTTTCTCACTAAACCACTAATGGTTTCTGAAATTTGCAACCCACTTGAGTTAATTTCATCTTTAGATGGTATGTAGGGTAAATGTTTTTGTGATTTTATTAATTCTAATCTTGTATTAAATAATTGCAAATTATATTCAGGATTAAATACAAAATCTGGCCATTTATCCAGTGAATCTGTTTTTTCAACAATTATTTCTTTAGTTGCCCTAATGCTACCATGCACATCAAGTTTATACTTTGGAGATGTCGTGCTAATGCCTACGTTACCATCTGGTGTTATTCTCATCCATTCATTATTATTTGATTTTAAAATGAAAGCTTGTGTGTTTGTAGTACCAATAAAATCTGATGTACTTGCGATATTACCATTTGTCAGCCAGCTTTCAGTCTGTTGAGCAAAACAATTTTGATAATTTACCACCATAAATATTATCAAAATAAAGATAAATTTTTTCGAATTAAACATCATAATAAAATTTTGAAATAAAAGTAATAAATAGTTTTGAAATAAAAATTTGTTAATTTTAAAACTTTAATATAATTTTGTGCATAATTTCTTAAATAAATAATTATGAATATTAAAGAAAATTTAAAGTATGCAAAAACGCACGAATGGGTTAGAGTAGATGGCGAATATGCATATATTGGAATTAGTGATTTTGCACAATCAGAGCTTGGTGATATAGTATATGTAGACGTTCCTACTTTAGGAGAAAATCTTTCTAAAGGAGATGTATTTGCTACTATTGAAGCTGTGAAGACAGTAAGTGATGCGTATCTGCCTATAAGTGGAGAAGTTATAGAATTTAATGAAGCTTTAACTACTAATCCAGAATTAATAAATAAAGACCCATATGGAGAGGGTTGGATAGTAAAGGTAAAAATGACTAATCCTACTGAGCTAGATAATTTATTATCTGCAGATGATTATAAAGCTGCGATAATGTAATTATTACTAAATAGTAACAATTTAATAAAAATTACGTATATATAAAAACAAAAAGGATTTATTATGGAACCTAAAAAAAATCCAAAAAAAGATTTAAATCGTCAAAAGACATTGTTCTTACAGATAGGTTTAGTTTTTGCTTTAACAGTAGTATTGGTAGCTTTTGAATGGAGAACTTATGAGAAAAGCGAATTTACTTTAGCCAGTAGTGGTCCAGTTCAGATAGATGAAGAAATGGTACAAATCACACAACAAGAGCAACCTCCAGAACCCCCTAAAGCACCAGAAGTAACAACTATGTTAGAAATAGTAGATGATGATGTAGAAGTAGAAGATGAGATTAATATTGATGTAGAAGCGAGAGCTGATCAGGCTGTCCAAGCATATGTGCCTGTAATAACCGAAGATGAACCAGAGCCTATAGAAGAGGAAATTTTTACTTTTGTTGAAGAATATCCAGAATTCCCTGGTGGAGATAAGGCTCTTAGAGAATATATTTTGAATAATATAAAATATCCAGAAGTAGCACGTACAAGTGGTATCACTGGTACTGTTTATGTACAATTTGTTGTTGAAAAAAATGGTAGTATTAGTGATGTTAAAGTTGTTAGAGGTATTGGTGGTGGCTGTGATGAAGAAGCTGTTAGAGTAGTAAAATCTATGCCTAAATGGAAACCAGGTAAACAAAGAGGACAACCTGTTCGTGTATATTTCACTTTACCTATTGAGTTTAAACTTATGTAAAATGTTTTAATTTGATAATAAATAAAAAAGGTTCACATATGTGAACCTTTTTTATTGAGATCTTTCATTAGTTCCTATTAAATATTTTCATTTTTATTATTATAGTTTAATTCCTGATATTTAGCATCTCCAAAAGCTAAAATAGGATAAAAGATAAAGGGTAAAAATAATAAACCAATTGTAAAGCCAGCACCTTTACCAAAAGATAAAGATAATTGATGTGTTATCAGTATAGTAATAACGATATTTACGACAGGTATTATCATCAGAAAAAGCCACCACCAAGGTTTCTTGACAATTTCTAAATATACTATTAAATTATAAATGGGTATTATAGCTGCCCATCCAGGCTTATTTGCTTTTTGAAATACTATCCATAATGAAATAATTAAC
>JAHDSP010000395.1 GCA_018432645.1 Bacteroidales bacterium
ATATCTCAATTGGATACAAAATTCTGTATTCGAAGGCGAGATTACAGAGGTAAAATTAAAAGAATTAATAATTTTGGCAGAAGAAATAATGAACAAGGAGGAGGATTCATTGATAATATTTAGTAGCAGAACAGAAAAATTTTTAGATAAGCAAATAATAGGATTAGAGCGCAGTAGCATAGATAATTTCATATAAATTATGTTGTCAATCTGTTAAATTTTGTAAAAAAAATTATAAGAAATTTAAGACAGTTATTTGAAATACTGATAAAAACGAGGGGAAATTAAGTTGTCAATGTCCAGGGATTTTTATATCTTTGCACATTGACGACTTTTTATAGTAAAAACTATAAAAATAGTTAATCATAAAGCCAGATTTTAAGCCATTTTTGGTTAGCGAGGGCGACGGCTTTTAATCGCACCATAAGGAATTGAAATAACTCCGTAAAGGATGCCGATACACGTGCGATTCCTTCTTTTAATCGCACCATAAGGAATTGAAATCTAATACATTCTGGATGTCCCGATGCTGGCGCTACCACTTTTAATCGCACCATAAGGAATTGAAATAATCTAACAGCATATAAGCTATGTGATAAACCGCTTCTTTTAATCGCACCATAAGGAATTGAAATTGGTGTATACCTACTATTTCTGCCACCCAAAATGCTTTTAATCGCACCATAAGGAATTGAAATTTGTAATTATAAACATACACACTGTCAATTTTTTGTTCTTTTAATCGCACCATAAGGAATTGAAATATTAGCTGTTTATATTTTATTTTTATAACTGTATCACTTTTAATCGCACCATAAGGAATTGAAATATCATAGATATAATCGCAGGAAAGCAGTTAAGTGAGGCTTTTAATCGCACCATAAGGAATTGAAATAGGCTTTTTATAACATCTACCTGCTTTTTACGTAACTTTTAATCGCACCATAAGGAATTGAAATGTTTTTAGCAAATTCGTATGCAGAAAAGTATCATACTTTTAATCGCACCATAAGGAATTGAAATATCTCTTTCTCTAAAGTTATATACATCCAAATTTTTTCTTTTAATCGCACCATAAGGAATTGAAATTTCACAACCTCTAAATTATTCATTACGAAATCCCCTGCTTTTAATCGCACCATAAGGAATTGAAATTAGGGGGTTATGTAAATACAAAGATACAAATTACACTTTTAATCGCACCATAAGGAATTGAAATATCAGTCTTTTAACATTCCCCGCTATCGGTATTTTCTTTTAATCGCACCATAAGGAATTGAAATTTTCCAAGACCGCTCAAATCTACTTCGAATGTTAGTCTTTTAATCGCACCATAAGGAATTGAAATGGGTCAGCGGTGCCGATGCCGAGTAGCGAAATCAATCTTTTAATCGCACCATAAGGAATTGAAATAATGATAAAGAAGCATTATACTTTTTAAACAATTTTCTTTTAATCGCACCATAAGGAATTGAAATAAAAGATGTAGTATTTAATAAAAAAACATCTAAAATCTTTTAATCGCACCATAAGGAATTGAAATAACTCCTCTACAAATTTTCTACCTCGAATACCCTTTATCTTTTAATCGCACCATAAGGAATTGAAATATCATAATATTTCTATTTTATCTATTTCTCTTTCACTTTTAATCGCACCATAAGGAATTGAAATACTCTAACTAAAAAAGAATTTAAGGTTTCAGCATTCTTTTAATCGCACCATAAGGAATTGAAATGCACAATCTCTTGTAGATACTGCATTGCAAAAGCATACTTTTAATCGCACCATAAGGAATTGAAATATTTTAGAAGTCGAGGCAGAAAAAAAACTCGAATATACTTTTAATCGCACCATAAGGAATTGAAATCGCTGTAAATTACTCTTTTTTGATAAACAATTTATCAACTTTTAATCGCACCATAAGGAATTGAAATTCGTCAAAGTAGGATTCTAATTTCCTATTTTTTAACTTTTAATCGCACCATAAGGAATTGAAATCGCTGTAAATTACTCTTTTTTGATAAACAATTTATCCTTTTAATCGCACCATAAGGAATTGAAATAATCTAATGTTACAATTGTTACAATTTGTTACAAAACTTTTAATCGCACCATAAGGAATTGAAATATTAGTTTTTCATTATTTATCGCTGTCCAAAAGAACTTTTAATCGCACCATAAGGAATTGAAATAACATCTGACACGTGAGTGTTTTACCTGTCCTCCCTCCTTTTAATCGCACCATAAGGAATTGAAATGCGTTTTTTTATTGGGATAAAAATAAATTAAATGACTCTTTTAATCGCACCATAAGGAATTGAAATTTGTAAATAGGCACTTCATTGCCTATTTTTATAAGTCTTTTAATCGCACCATAAGGAATTGAAATAGGTGAGTGCCCTACTATCATTAAAAAAAGTGAGGCTTTTAATCGCACCATAAGGAATTGAAATATCTGTAAACACATTTCATCGAAATCAAGGTATTTAACTTTTAATCGCACCATAAGGAATTGAAATGCCGCAAACTACCGCTATTCCATCGTCTTTTATAAAACTTTTAATCGCACCATAAGGAATTGAAATTAGCCAGTTTCTTTATAAATCAAATATTTGTAAATCCTTTTAATCGCACCATAAGGAATTGAAATCAAGATTTTGAACGTATGATGGAAATTCGCAAAATTCTTTTAATCGCACCATAAGGAATTGAAATCTGGAAGGTCAATAATGATGATAGTTTTATAGAAGCTTTTAATCGCACCATAAGGAATTGAAATATTTCTTTTACACGTAAAAGCAAATCTGGTAAATCCTTTTAATCGCACCATAAGGAATTGAAATAACAATCCAAAAACGCTTGCAACATCGAATTGCTAACTTTTAATCGCACCATAAGGAATTGAAATTTGGAAGCCCTCTTCTTTTACACATACCTGATACACTTTTAATCGCACCATAAGGAATTGAAATACATAATTCATATATCCACTTTCATAGTTCGTTTGACTTTTAATCGCACCATAAGGAATTGAAATTCACTTATCGCTGTTATATTGAAGTTTGTGGCAAACTTTTAATCGCACCATAAGGAATTGAAATGGGCTTGAGGGGAAATAATTAATCACATAGTCAATCTTTTAATCGCACCATAAGGAATTGAAATTAATCTTCAATAGCATAATATGTGTCTTTATATCTAACTTTTAATCGCACCATAAGGAATTGAAATAAAAATTTATCTGGTAGGTCTAAAAGCCACAGCCACAACTTTTAATCGCACCATAAGGAATTGAAATAAAAAAACGATTACAAAAGATTAACAAAAGAATTAGCCTTTTAATCGCACCATAAGGAATTGAAATATGCTATAATTATCATTTGATGTCAGTAATGTTTCCTTTTAATCGCACCATAAGGAATTGAAATGTGAAATTACTTGTTTGTAATGCATGATATTCAACCTTTTAATCGCACCATAAGGAATTGAAATCTAATAACTCTTACAAAATCTTTGCTAACTTCTATCCTTTTAATCGCA
>JAHDSP010000160.1 GCA_018432645.1 Bacteroidales bacterium
TAACTTATGGGCAATACTTTCTTTTGGATTGATTTCATGTTCAATATTCTCATTTTTAATGTAGCCCACAAGGTCAGCTTTGAAGTTTTCAAAATCGGTTAACTGCTTTCCTCTGGCATTCATTTTTATATAGAGGTCGTCAGTAAGCCCAATATCATTAAGCTGTTTAAAATGGAAAGTGATGGGTGGATTGTCTGATATTAGTTTATCCCATTCTTCTTTAAATTTGTCTGGGCTCTTGTCATTTAATTTGGATTCAATTGCATCAAGCATTACTAACATCGATTTAATTGTAGGGTCTTTTTTCCATGACAAGAAAAACCATGAAGCATCGGTGATTTTTTTACTTAGGGTTTCACCTTCTCCTAATTTATCAGCTTTTTCAACAAGTTCGTTACAAAATTCTCTTGACGAAATTCGTGTTTCGTATGTGAATTTTTTGAATGTAGATTCATTATATTTTAATGTACCTGCTTTAAACGCAATATACCAGTGCAAAAGCCAAAGAGTAGTAAGTCGTTGTTGACCGTCCAAAGGTTGAAAAACTCCATTTTTTATATCTCCATACACAAAATCTAGATCGATAGATTTATTATCTGATTCAATAGATTTATTATCTAATCCAATTGCATTTATTAGGTTATTCAAAAATACATTTCTGATTTTATTGGTTTTTTCATCTTCTCTGCCTTGTGCATAATCACGTTGAATAATTGGAATTTCAATTTTATTGCATTCTGATAAAAGTTCCCAAAATGAAATTGAGTTCAAACGTTCAATTAATGCATTTATTGAAACTTTCCCTTCGCTATCTTTCATTGAGTTAGCGATTTTATTTACTCTTTCAATTTTCATGTAACTTATTTATTTAAACTATAAACAACATTTTCAATATCTTTTAAGTATTCATTCCTATCATTATCATTCCATAACTCTAAATCTTTCAATTCACTGGAATAATATTTCATGAAAACATTTCTTGTGCAGACTGGAATAAAAGTGCCTTCTTTTTCATTTTTAATTATTTTGTTTCTTTTATTTTTAAAAGAGTCATTTTTATATGAACGGTTAGTTCCCATGTCAAGTAAACAAAGGTTTCGAATACTATTATCTTCTTCTCCCAACACATATTCAATAATTTTCTGAAAATCTTCATCTGAGACAGTCTTATTATTTTTAACAATTTCATCAATTTCTGAATTAAGTTTATCATCTTTATGATGTTCGCATTTGGAGAAGTTGTTTTCTAACCATTCTTTCTGGGCATCTTGTTTAACTTTAACCTCTGTTGCAATTGCATGAATATGTTCAATATCCCATTTTTCTTTTTTTTCTTTTTTAAACCTATCAAAGGGAAATCTGCTTGTCTCATTTTCGTTTGACAACATTGTAAGAATGTTATGAAGAAGTAGTATGTTTTTAATTCTCAAATTATCTTTACCATATTCTAATTCTTTCAAATCTTTGCATTCTACTTTTTCGGAAATTTTTGAATCGAGAAACTTTTTAAAATCTTTTTTTTGTCTATTTTGGGCCTCATTAAGCAAATCAGCTGTTTTTTCACCTGCTGTTATTAAAAAACCGACTTTGTGGTACAATTCCCGGTCTTCGAACCATTCCTCGATGGTTTGAAAGGTTCTCTTAATTTCTTTCCAATTATTGTCTATTTCATCTTTTGTATTTGTTTTGAATTTGTCTGAAAAGAAACGGAATGTTGAATATTGGTCATTACCATTTTGATTGCCTTCAATATTTTTCATAATATCGAAAATATATTCAATACGTGTCGGTAATTTATTTTCTGAATTGTTTATAAAATACCAGAGTTCATCATTTTGAAGAGAATATTCTATCCTATCCCATTCAGATGCTATTTCTAACTGTCTTAATCTTATTTTTTCAGTATCGGAATTGGGGAAGTTTGAACTATTAAGAAAAAGAGCTTTTATTAGTTCTGCATTTGTTAATGGTATTTTACCCATATTGATTCGAGTGAAAATTTCAATAGCATCTTTTCCTGAATCAACTTCATACCAAATAACTTTGGAATGTGATTTAAATTTTGATTGAAAATCATTATTATCAAAATCTTTATTGTATTTGATTTTATAATTTTTTACCCAATTGTGAATTGTACTATATGCTTTGCTTATATGATAGTAATCAATATTTGAATAATTAATTTCAGCTTTGTCATATTCATTAATTACTTGTTTTTTAAGAAATTCATAGCTCCCTTCGTTTTGTTCTTCATTTATCTCATCCCTTGTTTCATATTTTAACTGAAATTCAGGAATCTTTTGTTTCCCAACCCACATTTCATTAGCATAATGAATAATAAGAAAAATTAATGTTAATCTTTGTTGACCATCAATTACCTCATACCATGTTCCTTGTAAATCATTTTCGATTTTTGTCCTCTCGTCACACTCTTTAACAACGACAGGCTGTAAGCAATACCAAGTTTTTTTATCTGATTTTTCAATCTGTTTTGGTACAAACGCATTTATATCCTCCAATAAATCTTCTACCTGTCTTTCTGTCCAACGAAACCCTCGTTGATACGATGGTATAAAAAAATTAAACTCTAAAAGTTCACTTATTGCTTTTTCTGTTAAATTACTCATATATTTTTATTTCAACAATTATTATTTGTCAAGTTTTACAACGTTTTTTATGAAAACTTGGACTTTTATTTTATTGCAAATATAAAACTTTATTTTAAAAAAATAAAAACAGGGTTCTATAACATTTATTGTTGGTAAATTATTTAACCACAAAGGGCACAAAGGTATTACACCAAGTTCACAAAGTGCCATTTTTAAGTCTTTTAATTCTATCATTCTCTGTGTTCTTTGTGCCTTCTTTGAGAACTTTGTGGTTATATTTAACAGCCAATAATAAATAAAATTCATTAAGATAAAATTAGTCTTTTTAATATTTACCCATATTAAACGTCATAGAACCCCAAAATATGATAATTATCAATATTCTTCATTTTAATTATGATATTTAAAAATTATTACATAAATTTGCATTAACACAAAAAAACAAAAAATTATGATTACATTACCATCATTACCATTTGAAAAGAATGCACTAGAGCCTTACATTAGTGCTACTACATTAGAATTCCATTATGGGAAACATCATCAAGCATATGTAGATAATTTTAACAAATTATCTGCAGGTACAGAATTTGAAAATATGCCATTAGAAGAAGTTATCAAAAAAGCTACGGGAGGAATTTTTAATAATGGAGCA
>JAHDSP010000526.1 GCA_018432645.1 Bacteroidales bacterium
CAGTTTTCAAGCTCTCGAGCAGATGATACAAGTGATAGATGAATATTCATTTTTAACAAAATTACCTTTTCCTATACATATAAAACTAGATACAGGCATGCATAGGCTAGGATTTATGCCAGAGGATTATGATAAATTATCAAATAGACTAAAACAAGTCAGGAAGCTTCTGAAAGTATCTACAGTTTTTTCACATTTCTCTGCTTCAGATATGCCAGAACATGATGATTTTACGAGGTTACAAGCTAAAAGACTTTTGGACTTCACAGCAAAATTAGAGAATGATTTATCATATAAAATAAAAAAACATATTTGTAATACTCATGGCGTAATACGATTCCCAGAATATCATTTCGATTATGTAAGAATAGGTTTAGGATTATATGGCATTACCAGCATTAATGAAGTAAATAAAAAACTAATGCCAGCAGTAGAATTAACTACATTTGTATCGCAGATTAGAAATATCGATGCTAATGAGTCAGTCGGATATAATAGAAAAAGTTTTGCTGATCATAAAAGAGTAATAGCAACTATTCCAATGGGATATGCCGATGGTATATATAGAGAAATGGGCAATGGTAATGGATATGTAAAAATTAATAATAAATTTGCTCCCATTATTGGCGATATCTGTATGGATATGATGATGGCTGATGTAACTGATATATGGCCCAATATTAGTGAAGGTGATAAAGTTTTAATCTTTGGTGATGATATTTCTATTTTAGATTATGCTAAAATTAATAATACTATTCCTTATCAAGTGATGACTTCTATTTCACCGAGGGTTAAAAGATCTTATATTTATTTCTTTTAAAAATTTTAACGGATAATAATTTATAATTCTGAAATAAAATTTAATTTTTATCAGTAAATTATAATATAGCGACTATGATAAAGCATCTTTATTTTTTTCTGCTTCATTGATAATTTCTTGATATTCGTCAGGAGGGAGACTGAAATATAGATAATTAATAGGATTAACAGGTGTACCTTTATAATGTATTTCATAATGCAAATGAGGTCCTTTGCTACGTCC
>JAHDSP010000005.1 GCA_018432645.1 Bacteroidales bacterium
CAGTTTTCAAGCTCTCGAGCAGATGATACAAGTGATAGATGAATATTCATTTTTAACAAAATTACCTTTTCCTATACATATAAAACTAGATACAGGCATGCATAGGCTAGGATTTATGCCAGAGGATTATGATAAATTATCTGATAGACTAAAACAAGTCAGAGATCTTCTGAAGGTGTCTACAGTTTTTTCACATTTCTCTGCTTCAGATATGCCAGAGCATGATGATTTTACGAGGTTACAAGCTAAAAGACTTTTGGACTTCACAGCAAAATTAGAGAATGATTTGTCATATAAAATAAAAAAACATATTAGTAATACTCATGGCGTAATACGATTCCCAGAATATAATTTTGATTATGTTAGAATAGGGTTAGGATTATATGGCATTACCAACATTAATGAAGAAAATACAAAACTAATGTCAGCAGTAGAATTAGCTACATTTGTTTCTCAGATTAGAAATATCGATGCTAATGAGTCAGTCGGATATAATAAAAAAGGTTTTGCTGATCATAAAAGAGTAATAGCAACCATTCCGATGGGATATGCCGATGGTATATTTAGAGAAATGGGCAATGGTAATGGATATGTGAAAATTAATAATAAATTTGCTCCCATTATTGGCGATATCTGTATGGATATGATGATGGCTGATGTCACTGATATATGGCCCAATATTAGTGAAGGTGATAAAGTTTTGATCTTTGGTGATGATATTTCTATTTTAGATTATGCTAAAATTAATAATACTATTCCTTATCAAGTGATGACTTCTATTTCACCGAGAGTTAAAAGATCTTATATTTATTTCTTTTAAAATTTTTAAAATAATAATTTACAATTCCGAAATAGAATTTTATTTTTATCAGTAAATTAAAATATCTTATAATTTGTCAACTATAATCTAGCTCCTATGATAGAGCATCTTTATTTTTTTCTGCTTCATTGATAATTTCTTGATATTCGTCAGGAGGGAGACTGAAATATAGATAATTAATAGGATTAACAGGTGTACCTTTATAATGTATTTCATAATGCAAATGAGGTCCTTTGCTACGTCC
>JAHDSP010000020.1 GCA_018432645.1 Bacteroidales bacterium
ATAATATGTTTCTAAGTATTAAAAGCCTTTTAGTATCAAATAATTTTTTTAAACTTTAATTTATTTTTGTTAAAAAGTTAATTCTCATTTGCTTATTTGTATATTAAATTATTTAGTTTTAATTTTGTAATTAAAGAATTTTTAAAAATTAAAATGAAAAAAATATTAATAATTGTAGTTTTAATAAATTTATTTTCTAATTTATTTTCACAAAATTATATTGTAGTATTAGATGCTGGGCATGGTGGCAAAGACCCTGGTGCGATATATGGTAATGTTAGAGAAAAAGATATCACACTATCAATAGCATTAGAAGTAGGTAAAATTTTGACGAATAAATATAATAATCTAAAGGTAATATATACTCGCCAATCAGATATTTTCGTACCTTTGATAGAGCGTACACGTATAGCTAATAAGGAACATGCTAATCTTTTTGTTTCTTTTCATGTAAATGCTTCTAAATCTCCTGAACCCAGTGGCTATGAAGTTTATGTGATGGGAAATGCTAAAGTAAAAGATTGGTTAGAAACTGCTATTGCTGAAAACTCAGTTGCTATCTATGAAGATAATTATTTAGAATCTTATGATGGCATAGATCCTAACTCTACTGAAGGGTATATCGCTTTTTCTCTCTATCAAAATCAATTTCTCGATAAGAGTTTAATTTTAGCTGATAAAGTTACTAGCAGCACTTTGCAAGTAGCTCCTTTTATGAATAGAGGAATAAAACAAGCTCCTTTTTTTGTTCTCTACAAAGCTACAATGCCTTCAATACTAATAGAAATGGGATTTATAACCAATCAACAAGATAGGACATGGATCACTAATAAAGATAATCAAAAAAAAATAGCTAATAATATTGCTAATGCTATTGCAGATTATATAATAGATGTAGATAATTTCCCACTTGTAGAAACAACAACTGCAGCAAATATAGATACTACTATTACAGTTACTAGTGAATTAATTTATTATATTCAATTTCTATCAAGCTCAGAAAAACTTTCTAATAACCATAAAATATATAAAGATTTCCCATCTGACTCTGTTTCTTATTATTCTTTTAATAATGCTTATAGATATATATATGGTCATTTTACTAATTTTAATCAAGCTCGAGACAAATTAAATTATGTAAAGCAAAAAGGATATAAAGATGCTTTCATTGTTAAATTTAAAGATGGGCAAAGAGTTTTTTAGAAATTTTATATCTGTTTAACATCCTTTTATTTATGACCAATATACCAATATTACATTTATTATATAATGTAATTTTTAGTATATTAAGATGTAATAAAATTAGTCTTTCACTAATAACCGAGCTTCAAAAAGTATCATAGCTTATCTAAGTTTTATTTAACGACAAAGATATTATTGTTAAATTGTTTCTAATTTTACTTTATTGAAAGGATGCTATTTCAATAATTATAATAATCTAAAATATTAAATATTTATCAAATTATTTATATGTAATGTACTAAATTTAATAGAAAAAGATAATTTATTAAAAATAAATTATCTTTATATTAAAAAAAATATATAATTTTGTAAAAAACAAAAAAAAATTATGAAAAAGTTAACAATTATTTTAATCATGTTAATCTCATTATTAATGGGAAATATTTTAAAAGCACAAAATGTAGGTATCGGACCAGACACCTTTGATCCAGATCCATCAGCAGGAGTAGAGATGCGATTTACAAATAAAGGACTCTTGATACCACGAGTAGCCCTTACTAGTGCAACAGATGTAACAACTATTCCATCTCCAGCTAATAGTCTTTTGGTATATAATACAGGGACAGGAGGCTTGACACCTGCAGGTTATTATTATTGGGATGGCAGTCAATGGGTGCGCTTCGCTACTGGAAGTGGGTTAAATTGTAGCTCTACAGATTATCTTATTAAATCTGATGGATCTAGCGGCGTATGCACAGATATTATAGAAAATAATAATAGAAATATAGGAATAGGTGCTACGCCAAATGATGATTATAAATTATATGTATATAGACCTGGCACTAGTTATGGGGCAAATAAAACTGGTATTTATAGCTACCGTTATGGGGCAAGTAGTAGTACTAATGGTGGTACATCATGGTCTATTAGTGGAATAGATGCTGCTATTAAAGGTTATTCTTTTTGGGGCAATGAATTCACTGCTGCTATAGCTGGATACAACTATTTAGATTACGTAAATAGTG
>JAHDSP010000102.1 GCA_018432645.1 Bacteroidales bacterium
CGTCTGAAAGTAGCTAATTCATCAATAGGGAAATATCCTCTACGTGCCAAAACAGAATAAAAAGCAGGACTAATGTGTCCATTAGATAATATAAATATATCTTCGTTATGCCCTTCTAAAGTGAAATTTTCAGGATCTAAATCCATAATTTCGAAATATAAAAGCGTAAGAAAATCTGCACAACCTAGAGAGCCGCCAGGATGTCCAGATTTAGCCATATTTGTCATTCTAATAATATCTCTTCTCACTTGAGTGGCAATGTCAATTAATTTTTCATTAGTCATAATGCAAATAGTTTTTTACAAATTTATTTAAAATATTTTTATTCAAATAAAAAAAATATTGGTTCTATAACGTTTTGAGTTGGTAAAGATTAAAAAAGAGTAATTTTATAAAAAAGATTATTATTTATTATAAGACAGTTAAATATTAACCACAGAGTTCTCAAAGAAGGCACAAAGAACACAGAGCAAAATGTCTGAACTGGGATTTGTGGGATTAAGGGATTTTGGGATTTACCCCGTGAGATAAATAATTATTCTACTTTTAATGTATCTTTTACTTTATATCTCACGGGGTAAATTTTTTATTATTGCTCATTTGTGTGCATTTGTGGACAATAAATATCAAACTCGCAATGTCTATAATTTCATCCACAGATTTACACAAATTAACACTGATAATTTATTTTTTTTTAAGTGCATTTGAGAATTAATTGACAACTAATATCTTGCTAAACTAATCAACTAATCAACTAATCACTTATCATCTATTCTCCCAGTCTCCTCGTCTCCCCCGTCTCCAATCGCTCTCATTTGTGTGCATTTGTGGACTAATAACAACAATTTGATAGTAAAATAATTACCTAAATAATTTACCCACTCAAAACGTTATAGAACCTTAATAATTATCATTTTATTTTGTACAATTAAAAAAAATTTATTAATTTTGTAAACACAACACAAAAAATCAAATTATTATGAAAAAATTAATTATTACAATTTTAGCATTAATGACTGGTCTGACAATGTTTGGTCAGGTAGTTTTCCAGTCTGATTTCGAATCATGGACAGATGGTTCATACCCTGATGGATGGGGTGGCAGTGGAACTAATATCGGTGTAAGTAATGTAGTTAAATACACTACTGATCCATATGATGGAATTAACTCATGTCAAATTATTAATAGCACTACTAGTCATAAAAGATTCACTACC
>JAHDSP010000122.1 GCA_018432645.1 Bacteroidales bacterium
AATAATTTTTATAATATCAATAATTATATTAATTATAATCAATATTTTTATTGATATTATTCTACTATATACATTAAATTTTAAATATCAATACAGTATTGGAGTTTGAATATCATATATTAATTTTGCTAATTAAATAATACATAATATGAAAGAAATCGTAAGGCATCCTATTCTTGACATTCCTGTAGTAGAAGAAGTAGAATTTAACTATAACGGACAAAAAGTAAAAGGAAGGAAAGGATACAGTATAGCTGCTGCACTTCATTTAGCTGGGTTCCCTATTCATAGTCATAGTTTAGATGGCAGACCAAGGAGTTTAGAATGTGGAATTGGTAAATGTGGAGCTTGTGAAATGCTCGTAGATGGTGTAGTAAGAAGGATCTGCATTACTAAAGTAGACGGTGTAAAGGAAGTATTAGAAATACCTAAAGACTATATACCACAAACAAAAAAATTCCCATTAGATCAAGCAAATGATCTGTATCATACAGAAGTAGCAATAATAGGTGCAGGCCCTGCAGGATTAGCCGCGAGAGAAATATTAAATGACTTTGGCGTTCCCAATATTGTAATCGATAGCAATGAAAATATAGGTGGACAATTTCTCATGCAGACACATCAATTTTTCTTTTTCGAAAAAGATCGTAAATATGGTGGCAAACGTGGTTTCGAGATAGCTACTATGCTAGCAGGGAATGATCATAGCAATATTTTGTTAAATAGTGTTGTGTGGGATATATTTGATAATAAAATATTAGGTGTTAAAAATATTAAAACCGAAGAAATATATTATATCAAAGCTGAACATCTCATCGTTGGTACTGGTGCAGTGCCTTTCATACCTGTCTTTGAGAACGATGATTTACCTGGAGTATATACTGCTGCTGTAGTGCAAAAACTTATGAATCTCGAGCATACTCTACTTGGTAAAAACATTCTCACTGTTGGTGCAGGTAATATTGGTTATTTGACTTCATATCAATTAACCCAAGCGGGTGCTAATGTAGTAGCAATTGTAGAAGCTCAAAAGTCGGAGGGGGGCTTCCCTGTTCAAGCCAATAGAGTTAGGCGTTTAGGGATACCTATTCTTACTGGTTATACTCTTGTAAAAGCTATTCCTAATGATGACTATACAGCTGTAAGAGGTGCTGTTATTGCTCAAGCAGATAATAATTTTAAACCTATTAGCGGTACGGAAAAATTGATAGAAAATATTGATCTGATAAATATTTGCACGGGATTAATACCAGATGATCAATTATTAATTTTAGGAAAAGAGGTTTACGGAACTAAATGTCATGGCGTTGGTGATGCTATTAGAATAGGTGAGGGGACTAGTGCTGTTCTTAGAGGTAAACAAGCTGCATATGAAGTGTTAGCTGATTTAGATATTCGATTTAATTATGATGACTATTTAGCTATTTCTAAAGAATATATTGATAGTCAACAGCATCCTATACGAGTTTTAGATAATCCTGCTAAACCGACAGAAGCTAGGAGAAATAAACCTTTTGTAATTATAGATTGTTTATATGGTTTTGCTTGTAATCCTTGTGTTTTTGCTTGCTCACAAAATGCTATTAGTAAATCTAGCACATCTACCGTCCCTATTATTGATTATGATAAATGTACTGGTTGTCTAGATTGTGTCTATCAATGTCCAGGCTTAGCTATTGTTGGGTTTAATATTAGTAAAAATAAAATTTTCATTCCTACAGAACATTTTTTAGAAGAAAATTCACAAGTGTATTTGGTAGATAACTACGCAAATAAAATAGCTGAGGGCGAAATAGAAAAAATACTGATTAAACCAAATAAAACAAATGTTGCTCGTGTGAGAATAGATAAAGTTCTTATTAATGACTCAGATATTACGAATATTAGAGGGTTGATACCCAAAAATCAATATCCAGATAAATTAATTTTAAAACAATATGACGAAGTAGTAGAAATCGAGGATCCTTATGTTTGTCATTGTGAAGATATTACTTATAATGAAATTTTAGATTTCGTCGGTGACAGAAAATTTGTTTCTGTAATGGACGTGAAACACAATACTAGACTGGGTATGGGACCGTGTAGAGGTAAACGTTGTATTCGTAGATTAAGGTTAAAATTAGCTAGTGATGGCATTACACTTGTAGGAGATGCTACTCCTCGTGGTCCTTTATCAAATCAAATTTTAATTGGTGAATTGTATCCTCGTAATGTGAAAGAAAATATTATACCTATTGGCACAAAAAAAGATATAGAACATAGACAAGTGAAAGTTTTGATAGCTGGTGGAGGTATTGCAGGGAGCTCTTTATTTAGATATTTTGCAGAAGCTGGTATGGAACCTGTATTGATTAATTATGAGAAAGGTTCTTCTTGGCGTAACATAGCAGGAGGTCGACCTGCATTTTCTATTCCAGAGTTATCAGATATAGCTAGACACAATCTTGAGATCTTTGAAGAATTAAATGAATTCAAAAATATTAACTTCAAACCTACTGTTTATGTGAATTTTGCTCATGATGAGTTAACATATAAATTTCTGGAAGCTTCTAAAGGATGGTCTGATGTTTATGAAGTTTCTCCTAAAGAATTCTCTAAAGAAATAAGCCCATATTTCAATCCTTCGTTAGATACTTATCTAGCTGCATTCATTACTAGAGAATGCTGGCAAGCTAATCCTGGTAAAACTGTTGACCTTATCCGTAGAATTGGATTAGAAAATGGTGGTACTATATATGAAGATGCTACTTTAATTTCTGTAAAAAAGAAAAATAATAAATATATAGCTATTGTTAAGATGAGCAATGGTTCTTATATAGAATTCGAAGCTAATCATTTCGTAAATGCTCTAGGTGGTGAAGCAGAAAAATTTGCTAATATGTTGAACATGTTTCCTGGACTATATGCTGTGAGACATCAAGCTTTTATCACTCGCAGATTACCTTATCTTGGCAAAAATGGTGATAGCTTAGATATGCTGATAGATAGGAGAAAAATTAAAGGATTTAGTGCAGTGTATGGACAACAATTGCATGAAACTGGCCAAATCATTGGATGTGCTTCTCCTGCTGTAGATGCTGCTGATTCTTATAAAGATATTAAACTAAATTCAAAGGAATTTTTTAATATAATTTCAGAAGTATTTTGCGACTGGATACCTATGCTGAGCTCAGTGCAATTCCAAAGTGTATGGAGTGGTTATTATACCGAGCCTAGAATGATTATTGACCCAGAAAATGGACTTTTCGTAGGTTTGCGTGGACAAGGATTCATGCTTGGCCAATATCTTGCTAAATTGTATGTAGATAAATTAATGGGAAAAGAAGTTCCCTCTTATTTTGATGAACTAAAGCTCACGGGTAAAGGTCTAAGTGAAACTGCTTTTAAATAATTTTTACTATTTTTTTATTATCTTTGTTCTTTGTAATTTTAACTGATTAAAAGCTTATGTCTCAGAAATTATTAAGTTGGCATAACAAGGTATTTGATAATATTAGCAAGCAATATGCTGAAAATAAATTACCTCACGCGATTCTACTCTCTCAAAAGATGAGTGAATGTGCTTTTGTATTGGCTAAATCAATTGCTCAATTGTTAGAATGCTCTAATCCCCGAATAAATAATGAAAATACATTAGAAGCTTGTGATGAATGCTCTAGTTGTAAAAAAGTCAAAGAATATACTCATTTAGATGTACATTATTATTTCCCTATAATAAAAAGAAAAAATAAAAATTGCTCAGATGATTATTTCCAAGAATGGACAGATTTTTTGAAACTTAACAAAGAAATTATTGAAATAAATAGTTGGATCAGATTTATTGATGCAGCTAATAGTCAAGCAATAATTTCTGCTGAAGATTGCGACAGAATTGTAAATATTGCTCAGGAGAGCAGTTATGAAGGGAAATACAAAATTTTTATCATTTGGGAAATGGAAAGACTTTTTCATGCTGCAGCCCCTAAATTGTTAAAAATCATTGAAGAACCTCCAGCAAATACTCTTTTTATTGGCATAACAGATAATTTAGATCTTGTCTTGGATACTATAAAATCTAGAATGCAAATCATACATTTGCCTGCACCATCTCCAGAAGAGTCTGTAGCTACACTTACAGAACTTTTTAATATGGATAATGCAGATGCTCAAAAATTGGTTTTTAATTATGGAAATAATTTACCTCGCATAGTGGATAATATCCACAAAGACAACATGCCGATTTTAATAAATGAATTTTTTATAAAATGGATGAGGTTAGCATTCCAAATGAAAGCATATGATTTGCTAGAATTAGCTACTGAGTTTAATTCTTTTGGTAGAGATATTCAAAAAATGATACTCATACAGTGTTCTCAATATTTAGATGCTATCTGGCTTATCAATCATAATATACCAACTACATTGATGCTTAATGAGCTAGATGAAAAATTTGTACAAGATTTTAAAAAATTTATAGACGATGACACAATTCCAGAAATTTCAATAATTATTGATGAAGCTATTAAAAATATTGAACGTAATGGTGATAGCAAATTAATTTTCTTCGATATTAGCTTGAAAATTGGCCAAATTTTTAAGAAAAAATATGCTTTAATAAGAGTTTGATTTTTTTGGCACAATTTTTTCTTATATTCTTTTAAAAAAAAGTATGAAAACTAAGTTATTTTTTCTCGTTTTTGCAATTAGTTTATCTTTATTTAGTGCAAAATTAAGTATATCTATTGCTCCAATACCTACGCCGTCATATGTTTATGTAAATGGTAGACTATTAGCATCAGGTTTTTCTCCTTTTATAATTTCTCAATTACCTGGTGGCTTACAAAATATTGAAATTTATAATAATGTAGGACCTTTTAATACTCCTATTTTGCAATACAAATGTCGGATTTATATTAATTTCAATGAATTTGTTAGACTAAATTTTTTGAGAAATGGCCAGTATATTATAGAAGAGAGATATAATATACATCCAGATCATCCACATGGAAATAATCCAGGTCATCATTATGGACATGATAATTATAAACCAAATCAGGGACAATTCTTTACCTATACTGGAATGTACCCAGAAACTTTTAATGGCCTTTGCTCTGTCTTGCAAAATCAATCTTTTGATTCAAATAAATTGATAATAGCTAAAGATGCTATATTAAATAATGGAATTAATTCTTCTCAACTAAGGAAATTACTTTCTTATTTCTCTTTTGATTCTAGTAGATTAGAATTAGCTAAATATGCTTATCCTTTTATCGTAGACCCTCAAAATGCTTTTATGATAACCGATGCCTTTACTTTTTCATCTTCTGCAAGAGAATTCATGGAGTTTATAAATCATTAAAATAATTATTTTAGTGATTAAAATTTAAAATTGCTAACACATAATTTTTATCACCTTTATAATTCATTTTTTAAATGTAATTTTGTAAATACATTTATAAGGAGGAAAAACGCCCAAAAATGAAGACTTTTTATATCGAAACTTATGGTTGCCAAATGAATATTGTAGATAGTGAAATAGTAACATCTATATTACTGAGAAATGGTTATTTGTATAGTGATAGCATTCAAAATGCGGATATAATTTTATTAAATACATGTAGCATAAGAGAGCATGCAGAAGATAGAGTAAAAGCCAGGATTAGACAAATAAATTCTCTAAAAAAATCTAACCCCAATATAAAGATAGGCATTATCGGCTGTATGGCAGAAAGTTTAAAAGAAAAATTACTAAATGAGTTGCCAATGTTAGATTTATTAGCTGGGCCAGATGTATATAGAAATTTACCAGAAATTCTCAGTGAGGTAGATAGAGATAATAAAATTATAAATACCATGCTATCAGAGGATGAAACCTATTCAGATATCTTACCTACTCGCTATGACACTAATGGTATATCTGCATATGTATCTATCATGCGTGGTTGTAATAATTTTTGTAGTTATTGCGTAGTACCATATACTCGTGGTAGAGAGAGAAGTAGAAATGTAGAGTCTATAGTCGATGAGGTTACTTCACTAGCTCAGCAAGGGTTTAAAGAAATAACATTATTAGGACAAAATGTAAACTCTTATAATTATATTGAGACTAATTTCCCATTATTATTAAATATATTAGCAGAACAATTTCCTCAGATATTATTTCGCTTTGCCACCTCACATCCTAAAGATTTAAGTATAGAATTAATAGAAACTATAGCAAAATATCAAAACATAGCTAAATCTTTTCATTTACCTGTACAATCTGGTTCTGATGCTATTTTAAAAAAAATGAATAGGAAATATACTATAGATGAATATTTAGAAAAAGTGAAACTGTTGCGTTCAGCAATACCAGATATTACCATTAGCACAGATATTATTTGTGGCTTTTCTGGTGAAACAGAGGACGATCACAAACAAACTATAGAACTAATGAAAGAAGTAAAATATTTTTTTGCATTTATGTTTAAATACAGCGAACGCCCTAACACTGTAGCTTCTCGCAAATATGCAGACAATGTAGATGAACAAACAAAAACTCGTAGACTAAATGAAATAATTGATTTACAACAAAAAATATCTTATGAGCTAAATAAACAGGATATTGGCAAAACATACAAGGTGCTAGTAGAAGGTACTTCAAAGAAAAATAATAAGGAAATATTTGGACGTAATTCACAAAATAAAGTAATCGTTTTTCCAGGAGACATAAGTATGAAAGGTGAATTCGTAAATGTAGAAGTTGTAGATTGCACATCAGCTACATTGATTGGAAGACTAAAAAATTAAATAAATAATGATGAATATTGATAACAATGAGGGCAATTATATAATATTTTTAGGAACAGGTACATCTACAGGAATACCAGTAATTAGTTGTAAATGTGCTACTTGTACATCTAATGATCCTCGAGATAAAAGATTTCGTACCTCAGCATTTATTCATTATAATGGACTAAAATTAGTAATAGACTGCGGTCCAGATTTCAGACTACAAATGATAAATAATCAGATAGATGACATAGACGCTATATTAATCACACATGGACATAGAGATCATATAGCTGGCATAGATGACATCAGACCTTTTAATTTTATACTTGGGAAAGTAATAAGCTTGTATGCAAAAGAAGAAGTAATGAATCAACTGGATAAAGAATTTCCCTATATTCTAAATCCTAATGGCTATTTTGGTTCTCCACAACTCGAGTATCATAATATTAACGATAATATTTTTTTTATTGAAAATAATCCAATAATTCCTATTCCAGTATTTCATGGGAAATTAGAAATATTAGGATTTAGATTCGGTAATTTAGCATATATAACAGATGCAAGCCAGATACCTGATAGTAGTATGGAACTCATAAAAGGAGTAGATATTTTAATAATTAATGCATTAAGACGAAGTCCTCATATTTCTCATTTATCACTACCACAAGCATTAGAAATAATAGAAAAAATAAATCCTAAAAAAGCGTTTTTAACACATCTTTCACATTTTTTACCGCCACACATACAAATACTAAAAGATTTACCAAATAATGTATTGCCAGCTTATGATGGGCTGATAGTGGAATTTTAAAAGAGATTAAGAAAAACATATTTTTGTTTGGAAATTTATTTGATTTTATTTTCAAATTTTAATTAATTTTGTAAAAAAAATAATAAGCTATGAAACAATTAGTTGATAATCTAGTAGAATATTTATCAATGGGCAAACAAGAGCATTTAGCATTCCTTGATGGACTCTTTTATCTGTTAAAGCAAAAAAATGCAGATGTAGTAGATTACCAAGGCCTCAAGGCACAAAGTGTATCGCCACAATGTCCAAAATGTGAGAGCATAAACATT
>JAHDSP010000320.1 GCA_018432645.1 Bacteroidales bacterium
CAATCTTACACCTTGTCTTCCATTAACACTTTCATAAACTGTTTTATCTTTTAAACTATCCCTAATAACAGCTATATCACTAAATTTAACTACTCGCCCATTTTGAAAACCTACAACAATATCTTTTATTTGATCACTAGAAGTAAATTCTCCTTCGGCAGTTACTTTATATTCCATATCTGTCGTTTTTATAGTACCGACAGGAAGGTTTAGATTTTCCGCTTGAATAATTCTAGCTAATTGATCTAAAGTAATATTATAAGCTTCTAATTTTTTAGGGTCTATTTCAGCATAAACAACTCTCTCTGGAGCTCCTCCTACCATTACAGAAGCTACTCCATCGATACGATTGAGATTATTTACTACATTATCTTCTAATAATTTACCTAATCCAGGATAATTTTGTTGAGCCTCAACACCATAAATCATAATAGGCATTTGAGAAGTAGAAAATTTGAATACAGAGGGACGTTCTACCCCTTCAGGTAAAACATTCATTGCCATATCAATAAAATTTCTAACATCGTTGGCAGCTTCGTTAAGATCAGTACCATATTGTAACAAAACAGTAATGATAGATAAATTATCTCTTGACTGAGAGGTTATTTTATCTAAATCATTTATACCACTGAGCCTATCCTCAAGAGGTTTGGTTATTTTTTCTTCTACATTTTCAGCATCAGCACCTGGATATACAGTTACTACTGTAATAGCTGGTAAGTCTATTTCTGGGAAAAAATCTATAGCTAAGTTCATTATAGAATAAATACCAAATACAATGATAGCTAAAAAAATCATTGTAGTCGTTACAGGCTTTGATACCGCAGTTTCGTAAATTTTCATATTTTAATTCTTTTATAAAATTTATTAATTATTTACTAATTTTATTTTTGCACCATCATATAATTTATCTTGGCCTACTACTACTATCATGTCACCTTCTTTAATATTTGGAGAAATAATTTCAGTATAGTTTTCAAATATCCTACCTCGTTCTACAAACACTTGTTTGGCAATATTATTCTCAATTTTGAAGATATAAAAATTATTGGTGCCTTGCAATTTTAATACAGCTATTGAAGGGACAGCTAAAGCTTCGGCTGTACCCATGTCTAAGGTTACTCTAGCAAACATACCTGGACGCAGTATTTCGCTTGGGTTATCAATCTTTATTTCTACTCTATATGTTCTACTAGCTGGATCAATAGTAGGGAATATTTTAGATACTTTTCCCTTAAAGGTTTTATCGCCAATTGCATCTACTTTTATATTAGCAGGAGTATTTACCTTTACAACATTATAATATCTTTCGGGGACATCTACATATGCTTTTAGGGTGTTTAATTGTTGCAAAGTAATTATAGCGGCCTTACCAGTTCTAGAAGTTGGGGTACCAGAAAATAATTCACCTTCTTCGAAATATTTATCTGTAACTACACCACTAAAAGGAGCTTTCAAAAAGACATTTTTCTCTAAAAACTCTACATTATTTTTTGCAACATCATATTGTGTTTTTATTTGATCATACTGTTGTCTAGAGATAGCACCTACTTTCACTAATGAGTCCATTCTTTTATAATCTACTTGTAATTGTGCATATTGTAGTCTAGCTTGGTTATACTGAGTGGGATCCATCTGCACTACAAGTTGTCCTGCTTTCACATGATCACCTACATCCACAGTAATGCTCATTATTCTTCCTGGTGAGGCTGGGGCCAAATCCACTTTATCCCATGCTTCTAAATTAGCAGTATATTCTAAGACATTACTAAGGGTATGTTTTTGTAATGATTCGACCTTAACAACAAGATCATTATCAGTTTGTTGTTCTTGGTTTTTTTTATTTTGGCCACAACCTGTGATGAGTATAACTCCTAGTCCCATCATGGCCAATAACATGAATTTTGTAGTTTTCATATTGATTTATTATTTTTGATTATTGTAAATTTTTTCTAATTCATATTTAGCTTGCAAAAGCTCTAAAATAGCTGCTAGATAATTGTTTTGTGCTGTTAAATAGTTAGAATTAGCCTGAGTGAGATCTAGGCTAGATGATACTCCCTGCAAATATCTGTTCTCTATATTATCATATATACGTTTCGATAATTCTATATTTTTCTTTTGTGCAATATAATTGTCATAGGCATTAGATAAAGTATATTTTTGCTGATTTTCTTGCATTTTGAGTTGTTCAGTAACCATATCTAAATTGACTTGAGCTTTTTGATATTGTAGTTTAGCTTTACTTATCTGTGCTCCATTCTGTCCACCAGCTAAAATAGGAATTGAAAGAGATAAGCCAACTATTGACGATGGGAACCATCTCAACTCATTCATTTCATTACCTTGTCCTGCCTTTGAATAAGTGTAAACAGCAGCTATCGTAGGCAAAGCATCAGCTTTTTCTTTTCTTAAATTCAAAAAAGCAATTTCTTTCTGTTTTTCAACAAGTTGATAATCTATATTTCGATAAACGTCAAAAGAAGTATTTAATAAAGCTTGTACTTCAGCTTCATTTATCATTTCTGATAATGGTGTTGTTAATTGAAAAAAGACATTAGTATCTAATCCTAATTGAAATCTTAGCATACTATATGAAAGATCAATATTTCTTTGTAGGGTTCTTTTAGCATTCTCTAAAGATAAAATAGTCAATTCTATTTGATCTACATCAGTAGATTGAGCTACACCCACCTCATACATAGCTTTAGTTTGTTCTTTTACTTTTGTCAGATTATTAATATTACTATCAATAATGTTTATATTTTCACTCAATATCAGCGCACTGGCATAAACAGTGTTTACAGAAGCTATGACCTCTTGTTCAGTTTTTTGATAGTTTTTTGTCATCATATCTTTGCTAACATTAGATAGCTGAATACCAACAATTAACGGAGCACTAAATATTACCTGTTGAGCTTGTATGGCCCAGCTCATCTGATATTCCATACCGAATTGCACAGGTATATACTCTCCTGGTTGTCCTATCATTACTCCTGGCAAAAGAACAGTAGCTAGTTCTAAATTATCAGACCAATTAACACTACCAGTTGCTTTAGGTAAATAATTAGAAATTGTTTCCCATCTACTACGTTTAGCAATGATTGTGTCCATTGAGGCGGTTTGCATGCTTTTGTTTTGTTGCAAAGCTATATTTATAGCCTGTTCTAGAGATAATTGCATGGGTGCGTTTTGTCCTGTTAATGACACTATACCCATAAATAGGCTAAAAATAAATAAAGCTAATTTACTTTTTTTACTCATTTTCATATTTATTCTTTGTTATTCTTTCTTTCAAATATTCTCTACCTTTATCACTTAATAAAGCATTAAGATGAAAAAGATATAATTCTCTTAAAATTTCTTGATTTGAATATTTATTTTCAAAAACTGTTTGCATATTTTCATTGGAAAATTGAGTTATCCACCCTAAATAAAAATAACTAATAATTTCTTCGTTTATATCAGATCTATAAAGTCCCTCTTGCTTGCCTCTGACGATGTTTTGCATTATATTTTTTCTTATGTGCTTATAACGAAAATCATCCAGCTTTATTGCTAATTGTGGATAAAATTTATTTAACTCTAACATGAAAATAGGATTGATATTTTGAGTAATATGAGCTAAATTGTCCATTACATATAATATAGCATCTATAGCTGTATGAAAATCTTGAGGTTTTTTCTTAAAATTATTATCACATTCATTATCACTAGCAACTTTTAAGAGATAATCTATGATATATGATAATAATTCTTCTTTATTTTGTGCCCAAGTGTATAATGTTTTTTTAGAAACTCCAATTTCCCTAGCAATATAATCCATAGTGATATTACGTATACCGTATTTGGTAAACATTTGTGCTATCTTAGGAATATATTCAGCAGGTATTGACATTTAAAAAATTTTTGCAAAATTATAAAAACAATTACACATAAAAAACTTTTTTATTAAAAAAAGTTTCCATAGTATACTAATTGATAAAAAAAACAAATAAAAAAAATGAAAATATAGCCTTAATAAAAAGGAATTTAGATAAAAAAAGGGGTTAAATATTATTTAACCCCAAATAATTAAAAAAAATTAGAATTATTAAAATAATACCTTAACACCAAATTGATGAGTACCAGAGAAAGGATCAGATAATCTATAAGCATATTCAAATGCCAAAAAAGAAGATTTATCCTTATTTAAAGGAGCTTGTATAGTAGCACCAAAAGCAGGTCCAGTATAAGCAGTTGCTCTATCATCAGTAGTTGTTATACCTTTTTCATAGCAATATGAACTTCTCACCATAAAGATATCTTTATAATTATATTCTAATCCAAAAGCGAATTGATCACGTGAGAAAGCATTAGAGATGAAAGAACCACCTAAAGATAGCAAATGATTTTCTACATTTTCTTGTAGATGGAAAATATAACCTGCACTAATTAGAAGCTGAGTAGGCAATTCGAAATTTTCTGATCTATGTTCTACAGTCATAGTAACGTCATTACCAAAAACATTACCTCTAAAAGAAAAACCGTCACCAGTGAAACGCAGAGCAGGACCTATATTTCTTAGAGCTATACCAAGTCTTATATTTTCATTTGATGAAGGTATATATTGAATACCAGCATCTATAGCTATACTCGTAGCACCCAAATCAGCAATAGCTTCGTTAATAATTTTAACGCTAGCACCTACGTGAATTGAACTAGAAAAAGAATGAGCAAAACTAGCAGTAATATTCAAAAAACTAGGAGTATAATAGCCTATACCACCTTCAGGTTTATCAGGAGTAGTTATCATAATATCTCCGAAGCTCATAGTCATAAGTCCAAGAGCGATAACACTGTTTTGTTGTTTGCCTATTTTAGTACTTAATCCAAAAGAATTAATAGTTACACCAGAGCCTTTAAGCCATTGTGTGTTAGCAAAACCAACATCAATTTTATTAGTAAAAGCTGCACCTGCTGGATTTAAGAATATAGCTTCGAAACCACTAACTTGGCTCATATTAGCTAATCCCCAACCAGCACTTCTAGGAAAAGGATTTATCAATAATTCAGAAGCTCCAGCTTCACCGACTCTATCTTCGTTTCCAGCAAACATAATCACTGGAAGTATCATTAGGATACTTATTACAAAACTTAATTTATATTTCTTCATAATTAATAATTTTAAATATTAAAATGCATTTAAGTCAATAGGTCTAAGAGCTCCGAACCATTTTATAACTTTTTCGCCAACACCTGGAGCTTTAACATGAATAAGATATAAACCACCAGCAATAGGTATTCCCGCATGATTTTTTAAATCCCAATCTAGGAAAGTAACCTCTGGATCATCTTTAGTATATTGCCTTATCAATTGACCACTAGTAGAATAAATGCTAACAGTACATTTATTAGGCAAATTAGTAATACGTACTCTATTATCAACTTGGTTTGTTTCGTAAGAGTTCCATGCATAGTATGGATTAGGAACTATATTAATTAGATCTAAAGCATCTTTAGCAGTTTGTAAATCTCCTTTAACTGTTACAAAATTAGCAGTACTAAATGAATACATTGGATAATTCCCATTTTGAGGATTTGGATTATAATCTGCAGAAGCAGGTGTAGAGTAAAATTTATCATAAGGACGTTTAACTCTAAATCTAATCCTAACATCATTATCTAGCCAGGGTTCATTTTCTACAGAAAGAGGTATCCCTACCCACAGAACATTTTGCCATACTCTATTTTTCCTAACTGCATTAGGATCATTTAATTTTTCATAAATCCATTTACCTCCATCATAAGCAGGTGGATAATTATCAGTAGTTGTAGTTTTATCACCGTTATGACCTACAATATATACGAAATGTTTACCACCTAATAATAATTGACCAAGATTTGTCATAATTCTACTGGTAGGATTAAAAATCATATCATTACCATTATCACCTGCTAGCCAGGAATCTTCACCAAAAATGATATTCAATCTTTCACCAGTTTCAATATTAATGGCGTAACCTGGGAACCACCCCATACCTGTTGGATAATCATAGCTAGGATCTGGATTCCCATTTTTATCAACAGATGTAGCTTTTCTAGGAGTCATTTTAGAAGCACCACCTTGAGCTAGAGTAGGATCATCACATGTTTCTATAACAACGCATCGCGTCCATTTACTTTTATCTGGAGTGATTATTAAATCTACACTTGCAAGATTAGATAAATCATTAAAAGAAATAAACGAACCCATACCGCCGCCAATAGGATGATCTGCATATGTAGAAACTAATCTGTATGGTGCCCACGTACCACCAAGAATTTTCTCATAATATTGCTGTGGATCCAACCAAATTTTACCACTACCATAATAATCACTTTCTTCAGGATTATCAACATTATCTAAGGTACCAGAACGTATCCAATTTAATGGACTAGAACCTTCCTCATCAGGCACACCACTTAACCACCTATGAGTACTATCTTTATATGTCATCGTAGCTTCTATAAATCCATTAGTAGCATCATCTGTATTACCAGGATACAAGCATTGTTCTATAGTTATGGAGATACCTAAATCTAAAAATAATTGTTCGTTATTAAAATTAATAGCTTTTTGTGAATTATGCGTACTGATTAAATTACCACTAGGATTATATACTTCTAAGGTCCAACCAATATTACCATTTATAAGCTCAGTTTGGCTAACAGTATTATCAAATTTTAATGTATATCTAGCATTAACGACATTTAAAGGATCAACAACGCTTACATTTATAGGACCACGTCCAGCTTTATACTTTAATTCAGTAACGTAATTATTAGCAAGAATATTATTTTCACTTTCAGAAGTAATATCCAAAATATTAGCACCATTACCTTGCCCTTCTACTCTAGTAATTTCTACTCCATCACCGTAATTTGCATTAATGACAGTACCGCCATTCTCAGGCTCTGTTATATGAGGTATAGCAGTATAAACTTGGATATTTTTACGTCCCATTAGATATGGTAAAGGTTGACCATCAATAGATCCTAAAGCACCTGGTATATGAGAATATTTTTTAAACTCATTAAAAGCATAAGCCACTGCCAAATAATAATATTTCTTATTATTTACTAATCGTTTATCACCACTAGCAAATTGATCTTCTAATATTCTAAATGAATGTTTGATACCTTCATTAGCACCATTTACTTCTTCTACTGGCATCATAGCATCTAGATCTTCATTATAATAAAAATTAATTAATCTAGAGACGGAATCTTTAATATCACATTGAGCAACAAGTCTAGCTTTAGTAGCATCATGTATATCATTAGCTGTTACAGTAGCATCTTTTACCTGATAAATTTGATATCCTTGAAATCTATATACTGAATCATATCTTTGATCAGGAGGGGTGCCAACAGGAGACACAATAGATGGATCTATTTCAGCATAATCTTCATTAGCATTATTAGAAGTTGGTTTATTAGTAATGAAAAGTATTAATTCTCTATTTAATTCTTGAATAACTAAATCAGGAGCATCAGGACCATCAAGAACTTTAAAACAATTCTCAAATAAACGTTGACATTTATCATCAACTTTTCTTAATAATTCTACAGAAGCAAAAGGACCACCGCTAGTAGCTCTAGCCCAAGGAAGGCCTACAGTTACATAATTTAATGCACCTGGACGTAATGTGAAAGGACCTGCAGACTGCATAAAACGACGGTCATTTGGAAGATTGCCTGCTGTTTGCTCAGTCCAATATCTGTCACCATTAGGTGGTACTCCACCAGTTCCCCAATCACAAGGATCAGTATCACCAGGAAACATAAAATCGCATTCAGGACCATACGCACCAGAAGAAGCATGAGCATTGCCACCATATAGCATTTTAGTATTATCTTTCCAAATACCTTTTAAGAAATTATAATATTCAATAGCAAATTCAGGGTCTGTCATGTACTCAGGTACACCAGTAGTATTATTATGGTAAACAAAACGTCTCATACCGAAACGTTCATTATCTATAATACCATCACCAAAATTAACACCATTAATACTTTCATCACATATTTGCTCTTGAATCACATTACCATGTTCATCTGTGTAAACATAATATTTGGGATTATCTAAGTCATCAGGATCCATATATGGACCTTGGAAAAAGTCAATTCCTACAGCAGGAGGTTGATCGCCATAAGCTTCTATCTGACCTTGTCCATCTACGGCTAAACCATTATAGCAATAACCTAACCCTCTTTCTACATCACAACCTAAATAATCATCCCTTGCAAAGCCTAGATCTGGGTCTGTCCATAACGACATGTAAGTTTCATAAAGGGTATAAGTAGATCTATTAATAATTTCGAAACTATAAAAAGTCATATTATTGATTTCATCATTAGTAGTGAAAGCAAAAGCTTGAGCACGAATTTCTAATCCAATCTGCTGACCTTGAGTTTCAGTATGTATATTACCTCTATCATTGAATACCCAAAATAGAGTTTGATCACCTTTGAGTACTTGGTCAGCCATTATACCACCATAACTATAACCCCTTTCAGTTTCTAGAGTTGGCAGATTTTGTTTACACAAACTATTATCTATGTCATAATAAGGATAATCTCCATCAGCAGGATTATAAAAACCATCTCCATTATTATCAAAGAAAGGAGCTATATATAATGATTGTCCTTTAGTGGGGTCACCATGAGCAGGATAATTAAAGAAATATTGAGGTATATCATAAGATAAAATATTACTAGAATCTTCTGCCCACCAGAGTAGAAAATTATCTACATCTTTTCTATAGATTGTCCAGATTTTATCCCATCTAGTACATTCATCTGATGATATATAAGCAGTACCATCGAGAGATAAAGGGCCAGGGAAAAAATCTACGCCTACTTGTCTATATCTTTGAGCAGCCAATTTTAATTGACCATTGACATCTATACCACCGATCCATAGAGCACCAGCGAACATAGAAGTTTTTTTAGAACCCTTAGGAATTTCATACTGAGCAGTACCACGTCCAGCGCTAGTATTAAGATCCCACCACATATCACCACCACTATTAATACGCGTTCTTACATTATTTATATTTAGCTCAGTATAAAAAGCTCCTGCTAAACATCCAGCAGCTGCCTCTTTTAATTCATCTGTACTAAGAGTACTTTTATTTTTCCCAGCAGTAGGAACATTTTCAGCCATAATAAGCCCTACCAAAAGTGCTAGGATGATTGTTACAAATACTTTTTTTATCATATTATTCATTTTTTAAAATTAAAATCCTATTTGAACACCTAAATGAATTCGTCTAGGTAAACTGTAATTATAAGGACTATCTACAGCTATTCTATATAAATCTCTATATGCTTGCTCATTTAGCTGAGCTTGTATACCACTCTGATATTCTGGAGCAGATAGATAACCATCATCATCAGGATTACCCGTAGCACGATATACTGAAATGACATTTTTAGTATTTAAAAGATTTAGAACCTCTAAATATACATCTAAATACATTTTTTTATTAGAATTTCCAGGCTTTTTACTCATATTTATGTAAAATTCTTTATCTATTCTCAGATTTACATTAAAACTCCAAGGCATTCTAGAACCATTAATAGATCCTAACAATATATATTGTCCACCACCTAATAAAGCAGAAACCACATTACTAGATCTACTATATGGAGTACCACTACCACCTAATAATTGAACATTTATACCAAAATTTTCTAAAATTCTAGTCTCTTTTACTTTAGTTTCACCATTCTCAACAACTTTTCTAGTAATTTTTGGTCCATTATAATCTTTTCCACTACCATATCTAAAGTCAAATACTAAAGAAAAAGCATGTCTTTGATCATAATCTAAAGGATAAATGGTACGTAAGTTTGGTTGTCCCGTTGCTAACAAATTGTAACCTGAAGTAGCTGATGAACCAGTACCTTCAGCAAATTGCAATGTATAAGAAGCTTTAAACCAAATATTTTTAGAACGTCTCTGATCAAAAGTAACAGTAAAACCTTTTACTGTACCAAAATCTAAATTATTATATGACATATAATCTATTGGATAAGCACCAAAAAATTGATAAAGTTGTACTAAATCTCTAACTTCTTTATAATATGTACTAAGTTTAATAGCAGCAAATTCACCAACCATTTGTTGGAAGCCAACTTCATAATCTATTGTTTTTTCTGGTTTCAATGCTGGATTGCTAAAAATACTACCACCACGAGTTTGAGCAAAATAATAATTAGTAGGGTCTAAACGTAAACCCTCGGTAGGTCTTTTAGTAATAATATCATAGTGAGCTAAAAATAAAGCTTCCTCTGAAATAGGGAATGAAAATGCAATACGAGGCATCACAGTAACTTGTGGTTCATAATCTTTAAAAGCAGCACTAGTAGGATGTGTCAAACTAGGATCTACTAAATAAGGTGCTATACCACTAGCAGTTCTCAATAATGTAGGGTCAGTAATTTCGATACCTTGAGCATTATACCATGAATAACCACTTCGATAACCTACAGGTTTACTAGGGTTATTAATATCATCTACATAAACAACATAATCATCTCCCATATTAGATGGATGCTCCCATTCGGGTTGTAATTGTTTCACTTCTCTCAAGCTATGAGCTTCATAAAATAAATAAGGATCTTTTAATACCTTTTGATTAGCATCAAATCTATCTATACGTAAGCCAATATTAAAAATCAAATCTTCGAAAGCAGCAAATTTATCTTGTATATAACCTGCCATATATATAGGTTGGAAAGAAGGTATCGGTCTGGTAAAGTTGCCATAATCATCTTTTTTAGTAAAGAAATCATCAAAGCTAGCTCGCGTTGTTTGTTTTTTACCAGTGTAATCATAACCATAATAAGCAACATAGCTATTACCATTATTTAATAATTCATCAGCACTAAACCAATCAATCTGAAACATAGCTGGATCATATGAATCTATATCTAACCAATCTGTACCATCTACTGGTAGTCCTAACTCTTGGCGAACATTATAATCGAAATAAGCTTGATTATTAGCATCATATAATCTATCAAAATCGATAGTATCCAAGAAATTACCATTAGCATCATATCTTAATATAGGATTAGTGGTATCTAATTGGTCAATATGTTTATTAGAAATTTGTCTAGCTAATGTCCACAACCCAATTGGAGAATATTCTATATAAGAATTTTCTCTTTGCTCAAATTGGAAACCTAATTGAATAGAGTGATTACCTAAATCTAAATTTAATTTACCACTTGCACCATATTGATTTGCATCTGATTTGCTATAGCTGTTATATCTAGTACCTGGAGCAGACCACAGGCCATAAACACTCTCTGGAGCTTGTCCATTTAGTAGAGCATTTCCACTTTGTATTGTTGTTAAATTTATTTGATACATTGGATCGGGATATAAATCATAATATCTAGACGTATAAGCAGCCAAAATAGGATTATCTGTGCCAGGGACAAAATCAACATGAGTATCATAAAAATTATTTTGCACCCATACATTTGATAAATTTAGAGTTGGATAATAGTCCATATAAGCATATGACCTTTCTTTAGTAGTTGTGAATTTGCCTACATAACCATATCTAAATAGTTGATCTTTGAATTCTGGATCTTGAATAATTTGATTAACTTTACTATAATCTGCTTGTAAACTATAATATACATTATTAATTAATTTTTTAGTAGTATCTTGTGTCATATCTCTAGAAGCTCTACGATTAAAATCTTGACTAAAACGCACATAGCCTCTACCCTCATAAGCAATAACTTGAGGATTATTTTCCCAATTAAAAAGACTATAACTATGTACATAGCCCATTTGATTAATGTATCTGAAAGAACCACCAAAGGTTAATTGTACACTAGGGCCTGTATTAACAGTTATTTTAGCGGATAAATTAACTTGACGGGATTGGGAATTTAATTTAGTTTTAATATGTTCTATATCATTCATTGTAACCCAAGCAGCATTTGGTTGAGCACCAGACTCACCATATAATCTGAGAGGATTTTTTTCTAAATTAGCTAAAACGTCATCTTTTACTTTGTATAAACCTTTAGCAAAAGGTCTAGGATCTTTTTCATAAGATAATTCACCTGCTAAGAAAAAGTTAAAGATAGATCTATTAGTATCTTTTTTACTTCTAAAGAGAGGTCCTTGAATACTAAAACCTAATAAATTATAACCATAAGGGTCTAAGAATTGGCTAGTTACAAGTTCTAAACCGCCACTTAGCTCGGTGCCGCCAGATCTTGTTGTGATATTAATAACACCACCAACAGCTTCACCATATTCAGCTGGAGTACCACCAGTAACGACAGTAACTTGGTCTAGAGCAGATTTAGGTAAACTTGTAGATCCTATAGATCTAACGCCATCTACATAAACTACTGTACCACTCCCTCTCTGACCTCTAATATTAACGTCTGTACTACCATCATCTTTTTTATAAACGCCAGCAGCAGTTTGAGCTACACCTATAGCATCACGAGTTGGCAATTTATCAATCTGATCTTTAGTCATAGTAGTAGAGCTAGATACATTACCTTTGTCTATAGGTTTGTCTTTAAATTCAATTATAGTGACAGTTTCAATAATTTCAGTTTTAATAGCTAATTTCTCATCTACATAAGTAATTTTATCAGGAGAAATAATTACATTTTGGAGTATTTTAGTATCATAATTAACACATCTAATTTCAATGTCGTAAGTACCTGGGGGTACAGGTGCTATTTTGTATCTACCATTAAAATCAGTAACTCCTCCTGTAACTATTCTTTCACCACTCTTTACAGCAATATTAACAAATGGTATTGGATTGTTAGTGCCTTCTTCTGTTATAGTACCCATTACAGTACCTGAAGATTGAGCAAATGCTAAATAACTTATTAGCATTAATGATACTAAAGATAATAATCTTCCTCGCATATTATTTATTTTTTTATATAATTTTTTATTTTGGTTGCTAAATTAAATAAAATATTTTTAATCATATTCATTAATTTTTACTTAAAAATATTTTTTATTAAATATTTCGGTATATAAAATACCATCTCTAGCATTAAATCCATTAGGAAAAACTTCATTAATAGCCTCTTCGTCTATTTTTTCATCTTTTATTTCTTGTTCATTTTCTATATTCTCTGATAGTGAATAATTAATATTTTTTTTAATTAAATTATTATTTGCAATATTTTTTTCTTCTTTGATTAAAGTTTCATTTTGGAGTTCTTTCTCTTTATTAGCATTAGAGCTATTTATTTGTTTTATTTTCTTATTTAATAAGATTATAAATACAAATATTCCACAGAAAATGATGAAAAATAATAATGTAAAATCCATTTTTAATATTTGGCTACGAAATTAAAAATAAAATTTTAAATAAATAAAAATTTTTTTAAGATTTTTTTAAAAAAAATTTTTTTTGAAAAAAATACTAATAACAAAAAATAAATGGTTCTATAACATTTTGCGTGGGTAAAGATTAAAAAAGAGTAATTTTATAAAAATGAATTTTATTTATTATGAGGCAGTTAAGTATTAACCACAAAGTTAACAAAGAAGGCACAAAGAACAATTAAATTGTCTAAACCATGATTTTTGGGATTAAAGGATTTTGGGATTGAATTTCTTATTTGTGTGCATCTGCTGACAATAAATAACAACCCGCAATGTATATAATTTCATCCACAGATTTTCACAAATTAACACTGATGATTTAGCTTTTTGTGTGCATTTGTGGATTAATTTAAAACTAATATCTTGCTAAACTTATCACCTATTACCTATCACCTTTTACCTTTTAAACTCCTCAACAAATCAACTCATCAACTAATCAACTAATCAACCTTGATTTTAAATTTGTGCTTATTTGTGTGCATTTGTGGATTAATAATAACTACTAACCCGATAGTTCTATTCTCTTTTTTTTAACCAAAGATTATGTCATTTATTATTTCTAAATCATACCCCTTTTGCTGTAAATGCTTTGCCCAGTATATTTTTTCATTGTAGGATAATTTATCTATTTCTACTTTATGTTTTTTTAAATATTCTTTTATTTTTAATTTAAAAAATTCTTTATCATATCTATCGAGGAATCTATCTATTAGTATTTCGGGAATATTTTTTTGATATAATGAATATTTTATTTTTAATGGTCCCCAATCATTTTGATTTACCTTGCTACGTATATAAAGCTCTACAAATCTTTCTTCATTTAAAAAATTATTTTTTTGTAAATATTCAATATACGATTCGAGCTCGTCCTGATCTGCTTTGTAGGATTTTAGTTTATTTATCACATCATATTTACATCTCTCTTGTACAGCACAATATCTAGAAATTTTTTCTAATATTTTATTATCCATGATTACTGTAATAAAATTTCTTCACCATTATCATCATAGATATGGTATTCTATGAAATTATATTCATCATTTTTATAAATTTTAATTCTGTTTTTGAATTTTAATTTCCACTTCAGATATATAGATGGGAAGCCAAATTTGATATAAGCATAAATATATGGACTTAAAAATATTGTCAATTTTTTTAATGGTTGAGTAGTTAGTAGATAAGTAATATTATCATAAATAACGTCAGCAATAATTATACTAGGTTTTATTTCGCCAGTGCCATCACATACAGGGCATTTCTCCTCTATGTTAATGCTAAGTTCTGGTCTGACGCGTTGTCTAGTTATTTGTACTAGACCAAATTCTGTTGGTGGCAAAATAGTGTGTTTAGCTCTATCATTTTTCATTAATTCTTTTAATTTGTCATAGAGAATTTTTCTGTTTTCGCTAGAATGCATATCTATGAAATCAATGATAATAATTCCGCCGAGATCTCTTAATCTTATTTGTCTAGCTATCTCTTCTGCGGCTTCTAGATTTGATTCCAAGGCATTTTCTTCTTGTGATTTATTAATACTACCTTTATAACCACTATTTACATCTATTACTTGTAAGGCTTCGGTATGTTCTATAAACAGATATACTCCAGATTTCAGATAAACTTTTTTGCCAAAAGATTGTTTTATTTGTTTTTCTAATCCTGCAGATTCGAAAAGAGGATTTAGTCCTTTATGAAGTTTTATTATGTCTAGTTTATCTGGAGCATGATGTTTTAAATAATTTGTAATTTCTTTATATAAATTCACATCTCCAACAGTGATAGATGAGAAGCTATCATTTAGTATATCTCTCACTACAGATATAGAGCGATCTAGCTCAGAAAAAATTATTTTTGGTGGGGAGGCTGATTTTAAATTGTTTTCAATAGTTTTCCATTTTTTTAATAAATCTTCTATATCATTTTGTAAATCAGAAAAACTCCTATCTTGTGCAGCTGTACGAACTATTATTCCAAATTTATCAGGTCTTATAGATTCTACTATGTCTTTTAGTCGTTTCTTTTCTTCTGGATCAATAATTCTATGACTTATTGAGATTTTATTTTGGAAAGGTACTAACACTAAATATCTGCCAGCAATGCTTATTTCTGCTGTAGTTCTAGGCCCTTTATTGCTTATAGGTTCTTTAATAATTTTGACTAATACAGTATCTCCTTGCTTTAATACTTTGGATATACTAGCAGTTTTAGGTAACTCTTTATGATATTTATAATATTCTATTGAAACATTTTTTCCATTGATAAGGTCATGAACATAACTCTGTAAAGTTAAAAAATTTTCACCAAGATCAAAATATTGCAAAAAAGCATCTTTAGAGAAACCGACATCTATAAAGGCAGCATTTGGTCCTCCTGGTAATATTTTTTTTACTCTACCTAATAATATATCTCCTACTGCAAATATATCATTTTCGCTCTCTTCTTGTAATTCTACAAGTTTATTATTTTCAGTAAGAGCTATACGTACTTTGTTTTGCTTTTTATCAATGAAAAGTTCACGTACGACATCATTCATCTTTTAAGTTTAAGTATAAAAAAATTAATATTCCTAACGTAGCTTTTTCTTGTGTCTATCTTTTCTAAGTCTCTTTTTCCTTTTATGAGTTGCTATCTTACGTCTTTTTCTTTTTCTTCCACACGGCATAATATTGTTATTTTTAAATGTTTAATTACTCTTTATATTTAAATTTTCTTTTACTGATTTTGAAAATTCTGGAGATGGTTTAAAGAATGGCTTGTAATGTGGTGGTATGATAATAGTTTCATTTCTAGTTATTATTCTAGCTTTTTTTTCTTTTCTTTCTTTTAATAAAAAAGTACCAAAGCCTCTTAAATATATGTTTTCTCCACTTGACATATTATCTTTTACAACATCCATGAAAGTATTCACAACTACCTTTATAATGTCTCTATTCAAATTGGTTCTTTCTTGAATTTCTTTAATAATATCTGCTTTTGTCATTTTATTTTATTTTGAAATGCAAAGTTAAATTAAAAATATTAATTAGCATAATATTTTTTTCTAATTAATTACATACTAATTATATTTTATAGAGTGTAATATGGCTTCTAAATCCATCATTAGATTTCTTTTAGGTTCATTTGGGTAATATACGTATGCATATACTGTTATTAGACTAGATTTATCTTTACTTATAAAAGTATGTGATCTAAATGGACCACCCATAAAATCTCCTTCTACTCCCCATAATCCTGAAAACACTATTCTTTCGATGTCATTAATTATTACTCTATCCACTTTTACCTTAATCACACTGTCATCTATTTTCATATAAGTACCTTCGAATTGTCCAGGAATTTGTAATTTAAGAGTGCTATCTATCCATGATCTAATATGTGTAGGATTAAATTGATTTTCTTTATTAAAAGGCTCTTTCATAAGGATCAATGCTTGGCTATAATTATTAGTTTCTAACCTTAACCACATAAAATCATTAGTTGATTTAGCTTCGAAAAATAAATTTATTAGTTGTAAATCTATGCCATAATTTTGGCTAATTTTTTTCTTTAAATCTATTGCTGGAGATTTAGTCATTATTTCATATATTCTGCGAAATTCAGTATTAGTGAGTGCTTGTAAAATCACTTTGTCTGATTTTTGTATCAATTTTTGTGCACTATCAGGATTCGAGGAACGAATAAATAAAATAGTTTGTGGTGCTGCAAAGACATCTTCACTTTTAAAAATTCCCTCTTTTTTAACAGTATCTGAAATAATCAAATAGATAATATTTCTATTTTTCTTTAGTAAATCATTAAGATTCCCCTCTGTTACATATGATATGTCAAATAATTGTTCTGATTGTGGCATACCATAGATTTCTTGAGTTAAAATAGAATCAAGTGTTTTAGCAGCTTTAGTTTGAGATACACCATCTCTCACTACTACTATAACACTATTAATTTTGCCTATAGATACTGGCATTTTTCTTTGCTCTGTACAGCTACTAAATAAAATTGATATTAAAAAAATTATTACAAAATATTTTTTCATGGGATTTTGAGTTTTTGACCTACATAAATTTTAGTTGATTTTAAATTATTAGCTTTCATAATAGCATTAACGGTAGTATTATATTTACTAGCAATACCAGAAAGTGTTTCTCCACTTTTAACAGCATGTATTTGCTGTGTCTCAGTATTACTACTAGTTTGTTTAGTTGGATTAATTATTAATTTTTGACCAATAGATATTTTGTCACTTGATAAATTATTCCAATTTTTAATATTATCGACACTAACGCCATATTTACTAGCGATACCAGAAAGTGTTTCTCCACTTCTAACTATATGTATTTGCTGTGTCTCAGTATTACTACTAGTTTGTTTAGTTGGATTAATTATTAATTTTTGACCAATAGATATTTTATCACTTGATAAATTATTCCAATTTTTAATATTATTAACACTAACGCCATATTTACTAGCAATACCAGAAAGTGTTTCTCCACTTTTAACTATATGTACTATATTTTGTGTCTTTGCAGATGAAGAAGAACTTTGATTAGTAGTATTTGTACTACTAGCTGTAGAAGTTTTAGAAGGTGGGGTACTAGAATATATTTTTAATTTTTGACCTACATAAATCTTATTACTTTTGAGGTTATTCCATCTTTTAATATCTGAAACAGTAACTCTATACTTGGCAGCAATAGTAGAAAGTGTTTGTCCTCTTTGCACTTTGTGATAAATTACATTACCAGTATTTTGCAATGCGGGAACATTTTTTATTGTAGCATTAGTATCTACAGTAATTGTCCTTTGTGCTAATAGAGTATCATAAAAAGCTTTTTCTTTGCTATAGAATTGCATCTGATAATTCTTTGGAATACGAATACAATATATTTGATTTTCAGATGATGGTATAATGTTTTTTATATATTGTGGATTGAGGAATTTCAAATCTTCATATGGTATATCAAAAAAATCACTTATTGTTTTAAGGTTTGTATTATATTTAATGGCTACGGTATCTATTTCCACATCTTTAAATTTAGGTGGCGATGGCACAATATTAAGTTCTTTATAATATGACATTATATAAGAAACAGCTATGAATGCTGGTACATAATTTCTGGTTTCTGCGGGTAAATAAGGTAATATTTCCCAATAATTTGTTTTGCCTCCAGAGTTAAGCACTGCTTTATTAATCCTACCTGCGCCAGCATTATATGCTGCTAATACTAAGGCCCAATCATTATATATATCGTATAAATCTCGCATATGCCTGGCTGCTGCTTCTGTAGATTTATAAGGATCTCTACGATCATCTACATAAGAAGTTACATTTAAATCATATAATAAACCAGTTCTATACATAAATTGCCATAGTCCGACAGCTCCCGCTCTACTTTTAGCATTTGGATTTAGTGCTGACTCTACTATAGCCAGATATTTTAATTCTAAGGGCACCTCATATTTACTAAATGTTTCTTCAAAAATGGGAAAATACAATTCACCTAAACCAATAACTCTACCTAAAAATTGTTTATGTTTTAAATAATATTTTATCCATTGTTTTACATCTTGATTATATTTATATTCAAAAGGAGAATTAATATTCATTATAGCTATCCTTTTGGCTAATAAACTATCATCTAATAATGCGTCTAACTCTTCATCAGTAAAGCTTCTATAATAATTTTGTTCAATAGAAATATGTTCAAAATTAGAAGGATAATTATTATAATACAAATCTCTGACAGCTTTATCAAATACAAAAGCTATCTCACTAGAATCAACATTATCTATGTCATTATCTATGTCATTATTTTGACTATATATATTAATAGGATATAATACTACTATTACCCAAACTATTATAAAATTAATTTTCTTTTTCATCATTTGCAAAGATACAAAGTAAAAAATAAAA
>JAHDSP010000400.1 GCA_018432645.1 Bacteroidales bacterium
AATCTTTATTTTTTTGCAAATATATAAATTTTTTATAATTAAAAACATATTTATTTCATAAAAATATTTTCATATTAATAGTAAAAACCTGTTGAAAACAGGTTTTTACCTTACCTTTTCAGAACTATCCCCACATCTTTTGCATTAAAAATATTATTTATTATCAAAATATCTATTTGATAATATGTTTTGTAGTAAAGTAAATTATTTTTTTAAGAAGGATATCTTATTTAAAAAATACAAAATGATGTAGTGACAATGCCGGGGCTCGAACCCGGGACCCCATCCTTAAAAGGGATGTGCTCTACCTACTGAGCTACATTGCCTTTTTTCTTTCCGAAAATTGTGAGTGCAAAATTAATCTTAATTTTTATACTGACAAAATTAAACTGAAAATTTTTTATAAATTAATTAAATTTTTTGTAATGCCTGTTCTAAATCTTCTAATAAATCTTCAATATCTTCTATACCTACAGATAAACGAACAAGACCGTCAGTAATAAATGCAGCTTTTTTAGCTTCTTCTGATACATGAGCATGGGTCATAGATGCAGGATGCTGAATTAAACTTTCTATTCCACCTAATGATACTGCTAGTGCTATTAATTTTACTGAATCCATTAGTTTCTGGCCAGCTGCATAACCTCCTTTTAGCTCAAAACTTATCATGCTTCCTGGTCCACGCATTTGTTTTTTTGCTAAATCATATTGTGGATGAGATTTTAAACCAGGATAAGCTACAGATGCGACTTTATCATGTTTTTCTAAAAATTCTGCAACTTTTTGTGCATTTTCCTGACATTTCATTACTCGTAAATTCATAGTTTTAGAACCTCTATCTACTAAAAAAGCTTGATGTGGGTCCATATTAAATCCCATATTTTTAAATGTGGGATATATTATCTTGTATAATTCTTCAGTTTTTGCTATTACAGCGCCACCTACTATATCTGCGTGACCATTAATAAACTTAGTAAGTGAATGTACAACTAAATCTGCACCAAAATCAATGGGATTCTGTAGAATAGGTGATGCGAACGTATTATCTACGACTACATAAATATTATGTTGTTTTGCTATTTTGCATATAGCTTCTAAA
>JAHDSP010000215.1 GCA_018432645.1 Bacteroidales bacterium
AAAGTATCTGCAGAACTACCTTATGTGGTTTGTAGTGATGAATAAATACTTGAAAGATGAAGTAGAGTCAGACATTGGGCGACTTTTGAACTTGTCATCACACGATAGGTGGGCGTGGGAGCGGTATTGGAGCTTGATAAAGTTAAAATATTGATATAATACTTAATTTTAAACAATTGAAAATTATTAATTAGTTATTAATTAAACACCTAATTCCATAAATAATTTTCTTACAATTTTGATTAAGAAATAAATGCTATGCTAATGACATTTCCACCAGAATTATAAATAATTTATATCATGAATAAATTCTTGTAAAAAATTATAATAATTCTGTTTTAATGTCATTATTATTTGAAGGATTTACAAATATAGTTTGAGTAGGATAGGCAAATTCGATACCTTCTTTTTCGAAACTTTCTTTAATCTTAAAATTAATTTTTTGTTGCATATCCATATATACATTATAGTCTGGATCCATTATATAATATACTACTTCAAATATCAGACTAAAATCACCAAATTTATAAAAATTAACTCTATTTAAATTACAAATTTCGTTTTCATTCACAATCTTTGTAATTATATCAGGTATCATTTTCAACTTTTCAAGTGGTGTATCATAAGTTACACCTAAAGTAAATAATATTCGTCTTTTTTGCATACGTTTATAATTGCGAACTCTACTATTACCAAGGTCTTTATTTGGTATTATTATTTCCTCACCAGATAAACTATCTATTTTAGTAGATTTAATGCCAATTTTTTTAACATTACCAGACAAATCTCCTACTATAATAAAATCTCCTATATCAAAAGGACGATCAAAATATATAGAAAAGCTTGCCATCACATCTCCAAGTATTGCTTGTAGTGCAAATGCAATAGCAAGACCTCCAATACCTAAGCCAGCAATTAAAGTTGTTATGTTTACACCAAAATTATCTAAAAGTATTAGTATTGCTATTACCCATAATATTCCTTTTAATATATTATTTATCAATTTTATTATTCCTGCATCAGTAGCTCTACCTTCTTCTACTCTTTTTTTAGTTATATTATCTGTAAAATAATTAATCCATACTATTATTATTTTAACGGCATAGTATATAATTATAATGGTTACGAAATAATTATAAATTTTATTTATATTGGGAGCTATGTAGATAAATTTGAATGCAACCCATAATGCTATAGCTAAGTATAGTGGCCAATTTATCAGTTGCAAGCACTTAATGATAACATCATCACTTTCTGTCTTAGTTTTTTTTGCAATTTTTTTTAATCTATTGAGAAAGATACGTTTAAAAACCCATAATATTAATGCTACTATAACAAATGCTATCAAACTAATCAAGTAATCTTTGACTGTATTTCCCCAAAATGCTTGATCTAAAAAATTTTCCATCATTTTTGATTTTTTTATTTTGCAAAGATAAAATTTTTTTAAATATTTGTAAATATTTTTTGAGTTAATAAATACATGAAAATAATATGGTTACATTTTTTAATAATTGAAAAATTTATATATTGTATTTTAAAGATAAATGCGACTCATATGAGTCGCATTTACCAAGTTATGAGTGTAAAAAGTAGAACGTTTATTTGATTATTAGTAGTGTACCACTTTGAGAGATTTTATCAGGGAAAATAATTTTGTACATATAAGTACCTGCTTGCACAGTACTAGCATCCCAATCATTTTTATAGTTTTTACTGTGATAAATTAATTTTCCATTATTTGCATAGATATATAATTGAGTATTAGGATAATTTTCAATATTTTTAATTTCAAAAACATCATTTATACCATCACCATTTGGAGTTATAGCATTAGGAATTATAACGTCGCAATGTGAAAATGATACAATGAAAGTATCCAAATATGTTTCACATCCAATAATTTTTGCTATATAAGTACCTGCTTTTGATACATTAATTGATTTAGAAGTTCTTTTATTATTCATCCACTCTATTTGATATTTAGTAGTATCTATATCTACAGATAAAGTTACCTTGCTACCCACACATCCAGATATATTTTTACTTGATAAATCTGTAGGTGGTGGCAAAATTTTAACTTTTGTTGTAGCATAGAGAGATTTGCTAGTTTGAGAATTAATAGGAGTTATAGTTAAACTAAATGTTCCAGATTCAGATATGTAAATTTTATTACTAGTTTCGCCATTACTCCATATGAATTTATATTGTTCTTGATTAGGTATAGAAGGACCTAGCAAAATTGGCTTCTCGGAGCATATTTCTCTAGGCATATACAATGGTGTATTAGATTTATAATTTTTATTAATGTTATCATTGGCTGTTTTTACAGTATCAATTATATCAGTTTGATTATTTTGATTATTAGCTATTAGATTGTATTTTAGTAGTCTATAATTTAATTTTATACTATTTTTTTCTTTTTCTGGAATATTTAATTTGTTAATAGCATTAATGATGGCAGTCTCATTAGAATCTATATTTAAGTATAATATTTTATTAGCATTATCGAGCACATACAAATTACTATCATTAGATAAAATGCTTAAATGATAATTATTATTTGCATACTCAAAAACTTGTGTGGTATTTACTTTATTAATGTAAATAATAATTGACAAAATGATAACAGATATAGCCAAAAGTGCAGTAGTTAATATTTTATCTGAAATTATTTTTCTTTTATTGATGGTTTTATTCAAGATATTTTTTTCTAAAAAATCAAAATAATCTTCAGGCACTTCATAGCTGTCGAAAGCTTGTTTAATTTTGTCGTTTTCGTTATTATTAAGTTTCATTTATTTTGGTTTTTAAATATTAGACATAAAATTAATTAAAAAGTTTAATATGTTGATGAAAAAAATTTTTTTATTTTTTTCATTGCTTGATGATAAGAAGATTTTAAAGTATTCTCAGAAGTATGCAGTACATCAGAGATATCTTTGTAAGGCATATTAGAGAAATAGCGTAGATAAAACACTAATCTTTGTTTAGGTGGTAATTGATTAATAGCTTTGATAAGTTTCCTTTCTATTTCATCTCCTTTAAAGTTTGTATCAGCTTTTAAATTGTCCAAAAAATTTTCATTTAATTCATCTATAGATATAAATAATGCAGATTTTTTTTTATTAATGAAATTAATAGATTCATTAGTAGCAATACGATATATCCATGTATATAGTTTTGAATCTCCATGGAAACCATCTAAATTTTCCCATATTTTGATAAAAGTATTTTGTACTACATCATTAGCATCATCATGAGAGACTACTATTCTACGAACATGCCAATATACTTTTTCTTTATATTTTTTTAATAATAATTTAAATCCTTCAGTTTTAGTTTCTGAATCAGAAAATAAAGAAATAATAAAATTATCTGAAGGATCAATCATTTATATTGATTTTTTTCTTTTCATTGCTTTGATAGCAGCATTTACGATATTAGGAGATTTTAAGCCATATTTAACCATTAGTTCATCTGGAGCACCACTTTCTCCGAATACGCAATCCATAGCTACATATTCTATTGGCACTGGATAATTTCTTACAGACACTTGAGCAACAGCATCTCCTAGTCCTCCATGAATCACATGTTCTTCAGCAGTAACAGCACATGTTGTTTTAAGTAAGCTATTTATTATAGTTTGTTCATCTATAGGTTTAATGGTATGGATATTAATCAATTCTGCATCTATCCCTAATTTTTCTAATTCATCGCAGGCTTCTATAGCTTCCCACAATAGATGTCCAGTAGCAAATATAGTAACATCGTGTCCTGTTTTGAGAGTTATTGCTTTACCAATTTCGAAATTAAAATTATCTGGAATGAAATCTGGTACTACTGGCCTACCAAAGCGTAAATAAACAGGTCCGAAATATTCTGATATAGCTCTAACAGCTTGTCGTGTTTGTGTATAATCTGCTGGATTAATTACTATCATATTGGGTAATGCTCTCATCAAGGCTATATCTTCCATAATTTGATGGCTGGCACCATCCTCTCCTAGTGTAATACCCGCATGAGAAGCGCATACTTTCACATTTTTAAAACTATAAGCTACACTTTGTCTGAGCTGATCATATACTCTACCAGTAGAAAATACTGCAAATGTACCTGTAAACGGTATGAATCCAGCATTAGCTAATCCTGCTGCAATTCCCATCATATTTGCCTCTGCTATGCCAACTTGAATAAATCTGTCAGGAAAATTAGAAGCAAATTTTTCCATTTTTAATGAACCAGTGAGATCAGCAGTAAGAGCTACTACACGAGAATTATTTTTACCTAATTCATTAAGCTCATCACCAAATCCACTCCTAGTGTCTTTTTTTTGTTTAATGGGATATTTGTCTTTTAGCATAATTGTAATTTTAATGATTTATTTTAGTTTATTTTTATTGTAAAATTATATATTTTATTTGACAACAAAACAAATAGAATTTATAAAAATATTGGTTCTATAACGTTTATTGTGGGTAAATTATTTTACCACAAAGTGCACGAAGATATTACACAAAGTTCACAAAGTTCGATTTTTAAGCCTTTTAATTTTTTCATTCTCTGTGCCCTTTGTGCCTTCTTTGAGAACTTTGTGGTTAATATTTAACTGTCCAATAATAAATAAAATTCATTTTTATAAAATTAGTCTTTTTTAATATATACTCATATAAAACGTTGTAGAACCAAAAATTTTTATTTAAAAATTTTTTTAGTAAAAAGTTAAAAATTAATGATTAAATTAATTTTCCATTATCCATAAGTCTGATTGCCCTGTTATAGCTTTGAGCTCTGTCAATCTTTGTTCAGCTTCTTGTTTAGTTTGATAATTTTCATAAGCTATTCTAAATCTTTTATTTTCATCATCAGCGATAATAGTTGCATTTTTAAATCCTTTTTTAATATAATTGTTTCTAATATATTCAGCATCATCATAATCGATGGTACTAGCACCTATTATATAAAATGATTTAGGTGGATTTAGAATGCTTTCTAATTCTTTCTCGTCATAAGAGAGGATTTTAAACTCAACACGTCTATTTAATTGTCGTCCTTCTTCTGTTAAATTAGTAGCTACTGGTTTAGTAAATCCATATCCTTTAGTTATGAGTCTTTTAGAATCTATTCCTTTATTAATTAAATAGTCTACAACGGCTTGAGCTCTTCGTTTAGACAAATTGATATTATATTCATAACTGCCTATTCTATCAGTATGTGCAGAAATTTCGACAATAGCTGTGGGATTATTAACTAAAAATTGATATAAATGATCTAATTCTTCTATAGATTGTGGTCTAAGTGTAGCTTTATCAAAATCAAAATAAATATTTCTGAGTATAATTGATTCTCCGACTTTAAAAGGTTCTTTTACAGGCTCTGTAGCTTCAGCTATTTCTTGATTTAGCTGTGCAATTTCTGCTTTTTCTAAAAAAATATCCATCAGCACTACACTTCGTGGATCATCATTTAATATAGAAATTATTTTATTATTATTAATATAACCTGGAGCAGAAGCTGCTAATAAATATTTTTTATCATAATTTAAGAAGGCTTCTCCATAACCACTTTCATCAGATAATAATTCGTATTCTATATTATCATTGATAATATCATGTATTACAATATCTGCTTTGACAGGTTTAAATGATAAAGCATCTATTGTTCTAACTATCAATTTTAGTTGACTTGCTCTACTACTGATAATATTCATTAAATACAAATCTTGATCTCCATAGCCTTTAATGTCTGCACTAGAAAAGAAAGCATATTTTTCATCTGGGCTTGGGTAATAAAATACATCATTGTCTGGAGAGTTTATAGGATATCCCATATTTGTAGGTGAGTTCCAGAAGCCATCTTCAGTTAAACTAGTAAAAAATATATCATATCCTCCCATATTTTCATGTCCTTCAGAAGAGAAATATAAAGTAACCCCATCGGGCAAAATAAATGGAGCATCTTCATTGTATTTAGTATTAATAATTGGTCCTAAATTTTCAGGCTCAAGCCATCCGTTTTCTCCTAATTCAGTTTTCCAAATATCTAATCCACCATATCCACCTGGTCTATTACTTGTGAAGTATAATGTTTTCCCATCAGGAGATAAACTAGCATGAGTTTCTCTATATTGAGAATTAATTACTGGAAATTCTTTCATAAAAGACCATTCTCCTTTTTGATTTAACTCACTATAATAAATATCACCATACCCTATGGCACTTCCATAAATAAATAATATTTTGCCATTATTACCTAAACTTACTGTGGCTTCATGATATTTAGTATTTACTGCACCTGGTATTGGTTTTGCTTCAGACCAAATATATTGATCTCCATTTTTTTCTAATTTAGAGAAATAAATATCTTCATAATATTTACCATCAGGAGCTAATTTGCCACCAGTAGTGCCTTCGCGTCTAGAAGTAAAATATAAGATTGAATCTTTAAAATCAAAAACAGGAGAATATTCTGGATATTCCGTATTAATAGACGGTCCAAGATTTTTAACTTTTACAACAGCAGGAACATCAATTAGTACCTGTGCAGTATATGATTTTTTTCTAAGCCATTTCACACTATCTATCATTGCATTGTTTTCAGATTTTTCTATAAAAAGGTTATAATAATCAATAGCTTCATCAAAATTATATTTTAAATGATAAACCTCAGCAAGGTAGATATAGACATCTATGGGGGCTTCTGTAGTTTGGTAATTATCTATATAACTCGATGTTACAGTTTTGCTAGCTTTTTCAAAATAGGGTTCTGATGATAATTTATCTTGAGAATTGAAAAGACATACACCAATATTGTACAATAGATTAGCATTATCTGTATATTTCTCTTCCCATTTTTTTAATAAATTTAAAGCATCTTCAAATTTATTATTAGACATTAGTAATCTTGCATCAGTATAATCTGATTGATATTTTTTATCAAATTTTGATTCATTTATAGTATCATTTTGACTCATTAAAAATGAACAATTAATCACTATATAAAGTGATATAAATAAAATTTTACTTCTCATTTATATAAATTTTTATACAAAAATACATAAAATTATTTTTTCTACAAAAGCTAAAATTTTAAAAAATATCAATAATTGATAAAAAATTTTTATTTTAGCAAAAAATATATGTATAAAAGGATCTTATTAAAATTAAGTGGAGAAGCTTTAGCTAGTAAGGATGGTAGTAGCATCGGGATAGAACAGCTCGAACATTATTGTAATGAAATAGCTGATGCCTATTCAATGGGAGTACAAGTGGCAATAGTGATAGGTGGTGGTAATATTTTTAGAGGTATTCAAGGAATAAATAGTGGATTTTCTCGATTACAAGGCGATTATATGGGAATGATGGCTACAGTAATTAACAGTTTAGCTCTACAAGAGATACTTTTGCAATATAACATTTCATCAAAGATATTTGGTGCGATTTCTATTGAAAATATTTGTGAAAAATTTTATTTTAGAAATGCTATTGAATTATTAGAACAAAATAAAGTAATTATTTTATCTGGAGGTACTGGTAATCCATTATTTACAACTGATTCAGCTGCAGCGCTGAGAGCTATTGAGATAGGGGCTGATGTATTATTAAAAGGCACAAAAGTAGATGGAGTATATACTGAAGATCCTTTAAAAAATCCTAATGCTAAAAAATATGAGAATATAAGCTATGATGAAGCTTTTGAAAAAAAATTAAAAGTATTAGATCTGACTGCTTATACTCTCTGCATGGAAAATAAATTACCAATAATTGTTTATGATGCCACTAAAAAAGGTAATCTAAAAAAAGTTTTAAATGGTGAAAAAATATGTACTTTAATATCATAGAAACAAAAAAATACATAAAATTTAAAAATTATTAATGGCAAACACAAGAACTAAAAAGATATTGTTTTTATGTCCCTATCCAATTAATAAGGCTCCTAGCCAAAGGTTAAAATATGAACAATATTTTCCATATTTTATAGAAAATGGATGGCACATTAAAGTTTCACCTTTCGTATCAGAAAAATTTTGGAAAATTATTTACAAAAAAGGTCATTTTATTGAAAAAACGCTTTTTACAATTTGTGGTTATTTGAACCGATTTAGAGATTTATTTTATATCAGAAAATATGATGTAGTTTATGTACATTTATGGGTAACTCCATTGGGCCTACCTATATTTGAATGGTTAACAAAAAAATTAGCAAAAAAATTTATTTTTGATATAGATGATATGGTTTTCTTAGGACATTCTAGTGAAGCTAATAAATTTATTATTAAGGTCAAAGGAACCAAAAAAATGATTTTCCTTATGAAAAATTCTAATCATGTAATCACTTGTACACCTTATCTAGATCAATTTGTTAGACAATATAATGAAAAAACCACAGATATTTCATCTACTATCAATACTAATGTATATTTACCACGTACCGATTATCAATTGAATAATATTCCTATTTTAGGATGGAGTGGGAGCCATAGTACTTCTAAATATTTTAAGATTTTGGAGCCAGTATTTTTAGAATTGTTAAAAAAAGAAATACCATTTCAAATTTTAATTATTGGAGATGAAAATTTTCACTTTTCAGATATGAAAATACCTTATAAAGCTATCCCATGGAATCTAGAAACAGAAGTCGAAGATTTAAAGAAAATAGATATTGGTTTATATCCTTTACCAGATGAGCCATGGGTCTATGGTAAAAGCGGTTTAAAAGCTTTACAATATATGGCATTGAGTATACCTACTATAGCTACAGCTGTAGGAGCTAATTTTCGCATTATTACTGATGCAGAAAATGGTTTTTTAGTACCTATTAATGACCTTAATTCATGGGAAAAAATAATAATACAGCTACTTAATGATAAAGAATTACGAGAAAAAATTGGTAAAAAAGGTCGAGAAACAGTTGAAACATATTATTCATTAGAAGCAAATAAAGACAAATATTTATCTATTTTGGAGTCAATGATAGAATAAAGATTATTAAAAAAATTAATGAGATTAAATTTTTTAATAAATTATTTACCAAATTAAACTTTATTTATTAAAGTTTCCTGATATTTTTAAATATATAACGAATTTTCCCCAAAAATATTAAAGAAAATATGACTATATAGTAGTACCAGTCTATGTTAATGTATATTTGGTTTTAATTTTAGTAAGGCAATAAGTTCAAATAATTAAAAAACTGGATTCTATCAAGAACAATTAGGCTATTGAACTATTAAAAGTTTATTAATTCTGGAGAAGATCCGTTTTTATAAAAAATCAATAAAAGTATTATAAGGCAAAAGAGGGATAAATATTTTTTGAATAAGGTTAAAGTGAGGGGTTGGGTTAAGTATCAAATTTTTGTTATACTTTACAGTATGTTATTCATATCTTTGACTTACAATCTCTCTATACTTGTCCCATGCCCATCTGTCGTGGGATGACAGGTTTAGTAGTCTGCCAATGTCTGGATCTATCTTATCTTTCAAGTACTTATTCATTATTACGAACCACATTAGGTAGCTCTGCAAGTACTTCGTAGCTACTCCGTGAAATCTACTCAACCACGTCTTAAAATCACTTATTTTGCTCTCTACTATCTTAACACTGTACATCCCTCGTTTAATCTGTCTTTTGTTGACAATAACCTTTTTACTTTGCAAACTTTTCACAGCTTTTCTGAACTCTTTCTTTGGCTTTACACATATCAGATTATTCTTTGATAATCTATTCTTCAGCTCTTCTCTCAATTGCTCATTTTTTACTTTTTTCTCTCCAACTTGTTTAAAAAGTAAATTACCTTCTCTATCTGTTACGACTAATACTGCTACTTTGGGATGTTTCTTCCTTTTAGCTCTTCGATATTCTTCTTTGCTTTTGAATTTTCTACCTTTTTCTGAATAGTTCATTAGCAACTCATCAGCTTCCACAATACCAGAGAAGCTTATACCACCTTCTAAGGCTCTAATGGCAGCTAATATTTTGTGTCGCCATTCAAAACTTGTTTTCAAACAAATGCCCACCTCATCAGCACAAGCTCGCAAACTTTTACCCTCGAGCATACATCTCATGTAATCGAGCATTAGAGGATATTTTCTCATACGATAGACAAAGGTGCGAGCAGTCTCACGGAATTGATAACCGCAAGTTTTACACTTGTAAACTTGTCTACCATTTCTTTTGCCCGCTTTTATAACATTCTCGCTTCTACAATCTGGACATATGGCTGCGGTAGATTGAATTTTTACTTTTTGGTAATCTACAGCAGTAGCATTGTTATTGACGAGATATTGATATAGTTCATCAAGGAAATCTCGCTTGTGATCCTTTGGCATAGCCAAGTATTTATCAATGTTTTCTAGTAATTCTTTCATAATTATAAAATTTTAACAAAATTAATAAATTTTAATTAAATAATAAAATATTTAAAATATAACATAGAAATGTTATACAGGCCCCTTCTCCCCTGCCTCATCCCCTCTTATATCCTATTCTTCCACCTCCTTATCAGCATTATTTCCACGATCAATAAAGTTATTGTCAATATGATAAACAATACCCATATCGGCAATTTGCTCGAATTTACTGCAATATTTGAACCTCCATATGTGATTGGGTATTTCCCAATAGTAATATTTGTCGAATTTTTAGTCAAGCTATCTAATTCTTTTTTCGTCCAATAATTCGGTCTTGACTCATTGCGTGGATAATTAAATGCTATAGGGATTTTATCATCTCCAATTGTTAAATTGTAAATTTCTGCTCTTTGTATAGCATTATTAAAAAATAACATTGCTCTTTCTCCTTGTGTTATGTATGGTATGTAGCTAGTATTATTAATTGGGTCTATCAGATAGATAGATTTATTGTTTTCTAAAACATCACCATTATCGTTTATGTTTATTGGCAAAGGTATTCCTGCAGATTGATTTGTAAAGTAATATAAGTCCATTGCTTGTGTAGAGCTAAAAGCCATTTGTAGTAATATAGGCACAAATAATTGATGTTGTACTAATGAAGTAAACTCTCTCTGTAATGGAGAAGCTACAATATATATATTTCCTTTACCGTAATTGATTTGTTTTAAAAATGGATCTCCATTAGTCAATGTAAGTAAATTATTCCCAATAGATTTTGATAAATGGTAATATTTATTTACAAGTGGATAATCATAGTTCCTTGGAGGGCTGGTAAACATTCCTTTGAAAAATGGTAATGAAAAAGATATATTTTCAACTCGTAACGATTGCTCGTCTAATGTATTGCCAATATTGATATTTATTTTTGATAGCAGTGAACTCAAATAATTTGCATTATTTGTTGGTGGCACTATAAATACAGCTGAGCCTTCTTGTACTTTTTTTAATAAGTTATTAAAAGCATCTGGAGATATATTATTTAGACTTTCTAATATATAAAAAGCAGGTTGTCCATTTGTGTTGGTTATAGCATTTAATTTTATTTTTTGGTAATTAAACAAGCTATCTCCAATAAAAATCTTAGGTATTAATGTTTTATAATCATTCTCATAGCAATGATATACTCTAATATCCGAAGGAATATGTATAGAAAAAAATAAATTATTATCAAAATCATATCCATTATCTACTGTGCTTACTTTGCCAGTTAAATAATTATTTTCTCCTATAGGAAAGCTGATTTCTTCTGTAGTCTGTGTATTTGCTGGTAGATTAACCACTGCAGATCCGACAGATTTATTATTTAGGTAAACTTCTATTTTCACTCCATCTTCTGCTATATCGCTATTATTATTTATTTTAACATATAAACTACCTTGCGAATTTTTAGCTACTACTGGAGAGCCTAAAAACACACTATCTATTGAGATATTATTAATCTGTGGCGATTCTATTGGCATTAGATAAATATTAGCATTAATACTATCTAATAATTGAAAAAAATCACTGGGGAAATCTGATTTCTGAAAATCGCTGAATAGGATAATGGATTTAGCAGTCGAATTGTTTAGTGTATGAAAAATAGTTTTGTATTGGTCTATAAATGTTGGGCTGTAATAAATAGAATCTATGAATTGGAGGCTTTCATTTTTTAAATGGAAATTTGGTTTTATAGTGCTTGATAATGGCATAATGCCGATGAGAGTAGATGCTGATTGATTATTGATGGATTCTTTAGCTAAATTTTTAGCTTGTTGTAGCAAACTATAGCTACCGCTTTGATATCTCATACTCAGGCTATTGTCTATGGCTATCAATAGTTTATCTCCATTAGATATATTTGATATTTCATTTTTTCTCACTGGCATACAAAAAGCTAATATTATAAAAGCAAAAGCCAAAAATCTGATAGCAAATAGTATCCATCTTTTAAGAGTTTGTTCTCTTTTAGTCTTTTCAGTTAATTCTCTCAATATTCTAATATGA
>JAHDSP010000068.1 GCA_018432645.1 Bacteroidales bacterium
AATCTTTATTTTTTTGCAAATATATAAATTTTTTATAATTAAAAACATATTTATTTCATAAAAATATTTTCATATTAATAGTAAAAACCTGTTGAAAACAGGTTTTTACCTTACCTTTTCAGAACTATCCCCACATCTTTTTGCATTAAAAATATAAGAGTATTGTCTAAAAATAGATAAAAATATATTTTAAAATTATCTAAAAATATTTATTAATTTTACAAACTATATTTTGCAATATTCATGAAAAAAATTTTCTCTATCTTTTTATTAGAATTTTTTCTCATCGGATGCAATTTGGATGATGATTATTCTTCAGCATATTTAAATGTAATTTCTGATAGCCAGGATGTTCCTTTTAAAGAAATTATTTTTTTAGTTAATTTAAAAACTAATGATAGTACTTATGTAGTAGTCAAAGAAATAGATTCTATAAATATTTATGTGAATACTTTATCCTGGGCCAAGCTCAACTCTACATCTATAGACACTACTAAAATAAACAAATTTATTGTTAATAATAAGTTTGAGTCTAATAATAAAATAAGTTATTTAGTCTTTGCTAAGCAAGAAAACACTCAATCTAATTTTAATACTGCTGGTGATTATGCTCAATATCTTAATTCATTATATGAATTGCAGCTAGGAGAGTATGCATGCTTAATTGAATCATTTCAAATTACCTTGAATGATTCTACAACAGTGAAATATTATCCATACTCTTATAAAAGTTTCAGAGTATAGGCTAATATGAGAAGTGTTTTTATTGGTGAATTCGATATAAATATAGATTAATATAAAAAAATTACAGTTTATTATAGTAATATGTGTAGCTTTTATTTTTTAATCATGTTACAAATCTTAATAAATAATTAATATATGCCTCTCATAAAAAGTGTAAAAGGTATTTCGCCTAAATGGGGAAATGATTGTTGGATAGCAGATAATGCTACTATTGTAGGAAATGTTATTATCGGTGAACAATGTACTATTTGGTTTAACGCTGTTGTGCGTGGTGATGTTCATTTTGTACACATTGGTAATAAAGTAAATATCCAAGATCAAGTTGTTATTCATTGTACTTATCAAACTTCTCCTGTAGAGATAGGGAATAACGTGTCTATAGGTCATAGTGCTATTATTCACGGATGCAAAATTGGTAATAATGTTTTGATAGGTATGGGAGCAATTATCATGGATGATGTGATTATCGAGGACAATTGCATTATTGCTGCTGGTGCTATTGTTACTAAAAATACTTTTATTCCTTCATACAGTGTTTTTGCGGGTATTCCTGCTAAAAAAATTAAAAATTTATCTGAAGAACAATTTCAAAAAGAAGTTTTGGATATTGCTAGCCACTATCCAATGTATGCTAGCTGGTATAATGAAATTAAATAATAGAATAATTTAATATTGGGACTAATTATTTTATCTATCTTTCTGAAAAATATATAAATAAGCTATCCCAAAAGTTAATTTTTTTAGTTTCAAAGTTTTGAAGCCTAAAGTTTCTATGTAAGAGGCTAAATCTTCACCACAAGGATATTCTTCGGATGTATTTTTTAAATATGTAAAAGAATTTGGATATTTCAGTATAAATTCTGAAAAAGTGCTCATAATGATATTTTGATACATTTTATATAAAATATCAAAAGCTATATCAGGCTGACCAAATTCCAATATTGCTAAAATACCTTTAGGCTTCAACACTCTATATGCTGACAAAAGAGCCAAATGAGAGTTTTCGAAATTTCTAAGACCAAAAGAAATAGTTACAGCATCTACGGATGAAGTAGATAAAGGAATATTTTCTGCAAAAGAATTGTAAAATTCTATATTAGGTTGTTTTAATCTATTTTTTGCTATATTAATCATTTTTTCTGATGGATCTAATAGCAACAATTTTTTAGGGTGTAATTGCATCAGCGATTTAGCTTGAGAGCCAGTGCCACATGCTACATCCAAGATTATTTGAGGCCTAAAATGTTTTAATTCACTTGTAAGATCTTTTCTCCACAGATGATCTATGCCAAGTGAAAATAATGAGGTAAATTTATCATAATTAGGTGCTATAGCATCAAACATATCTATAACTTCATTTTTATTTTTACCAATAATGTGTTTATTGAGCACCTGAGCGATAGCTTTTGCCATAAATTTAAATTTTATACGGCTAAATTAAATATTCTATATTATTAAAAATACAAAAATTATATATATCACTTTTTTAAAGTCAATAAAAAAGTAGCTTACAATTTTGCAAGCTACTTTTTATCAACATTACAATTAAATAAGTTTAAAATATAAAAAAATTAATTTTTTAGACTTTCAACTATTTTAGCAAAAATTTCTGGTTCGTTCATTGCTAAATCGGCTAAAGTTTTTCGATTCAGAGCAATGTTATTTTTATGAATTAATCCCATAAATTGTGAATAAGGCATACCATTTAATCTGGCTCCAGCATTAATACGCTGAATCCACAATTTTCTGTAATCACGTTTTTTTAATTTTCTACCAACGTAAGCGTGATTTTGTCCTTTTTCCCATCTATTTTTGGCTACTGTCCATACATTTTTATTACGACCTACATAACCTCTGGTTAATCGTAATATTTTTTTTCTTCTAGCCCTTGATGCTACATTATTAACACTTCTTGACATAATTTACCTCCTTTTTGTTTCAGCGGCTAATTTTTTATGCTCTTTGGAGCTGATAACAATTTTTTTTTTAATTTTTTACTTTAATAACATTTGTTTAACATTTTTAGCAGTTTTGCCTTCTATAATGGCATAATGCCCAAGATTTCTCTTGCGTTTTTTACTTTTTTTAGTCAAAATATGACTTTTGTATGCATGTTTACGTTTCACTTTACCAGAACCAGTAACGACAAAACGTTTTTTTGCACTTGATTTACTCTTCATTTTAGGCATATCTTATTATTTTTTATTTTTTCTTATTAATTTTTGGAGTTAAAATCATAGACATCACTTTACCTTGGAGTTTAGGTAATTGCTCTACTTTTGCAATTTCAGATAAAGCATCAGCAAATTTTAATAATTGAAACTCGCCTTGTTCTTTATACACAATAGTTCTACCTTTATAGATAATTTCTACTCTTACTTTATTTCCTTCTTCTAAAAACCTTTGAGCATGTTTGAGTTTAAAATTAAAATCATGTTCATCAATATTAAAACCTAGCCTAATAACTTTAACGACCATTTGAAAAGTCTTTGCTTTGATTTCTTTTTCTTTTTTTCTACGTTCAAAAAGAAATTTGCTATAGTCCATTATGCGACATACAGGTGGATTAGCTTGCGGTGAAATTTCAACTAAATCTAAATTTTTTTCATTAGCTAATGCAATAGCTTTATCAATAGGTAAAATTAAAGGTTCAAAATCATCTCCTACTACTCTGACCTCACGAGCTGTGATTTCTTCATTAATTCTATAACTAAATTTTTCTTTCTGTGCTCCCAAGTTTTTAATTAATTTTTATTTGTTAAACTTTTATTTAATTCGTCTGAAAATAAATTAATAAATACCTCAGTAGCCATACTACCTAGGTCACCTTGTCCTTGACGACGTACAGACACAGCATTCTCATTTTGCTCCTTTTCGCCTACTATAATCATAAATGGAATATGCTGTAGCTCCGCATCACGGATTTTTTTGCCTACTTTCTCAGATCTATCATCCATTTCAGTTCTAATATCTAAATTAGCCAGCAAAGATACAACTTTTTCTCCATATTCAATATATTTTTCACTTATAGGTAAAACTATCACTTGAACTGGTGATAACCATAATGGCAATTTACCTGCTGTTTGCTCTAAAAGTAATGATACAAATCTTTCCATTGAACCAAAAATAGCTCTATGTATCATCACTGGACGATATTTTTGATTATCAGCTCCTATATATTCTAGATTAAATCTTTCTGGTAAATTATAGTCTACCTGTATAGTTCCTAATTGCCAGTTACGGCCTATAGCATCTTGCACCATAAAATCTAATTTCGGTCCATAAAAAGCAGCTTCACCTTGAGCAATTATCGTATTAAAACCAGTATTAGAGACACTTTCTAATATTGCTTCTTCTGCTTTTTCCCAATTTTCATCGGTGCCAATATATTTTTCTTTATTTTCTGGATCTCTCAATGACACTTGTGCAGTGAAATTTTTAAAATCAAAAGTATTTAAGATTAGCAATACTATTTCCATCACTTTATGGAATTCATCTTTTAGCTGATCATTTGTACAGAAAATATGTGCATCATCTTGAGTGAAACTACGTACACGTGTGAGACCATGAAGTTCTCCACTTTGTTCATATCTATAAACTGTGCCAAATTCTGCTATTCGCAATGGTAAATCTTTATATGATCTAGGTTTAAAAGCATAAATCTCACAATGATGAGGACAATTCATTGGTTTGAGCATAAACTCTTCACCTTCATTAGGAGTAGATATTGGACGAAATGAATCTTTGCCATACTTTTCATAATGTCCAGAGGTAATATATAGTTCCTTTTGTCCAATGTGTGGCGTTATAACATGCTGATAACCATATTGCAATTGTACATTCTTAAGAAATTTTTCTAATTCTTGTCTAACAATTGCTCCTTTAGGTAACCACATGGGCAAACCCTGTCCTACTTTAGGACTAAACATAAAAAGTTCTAATTCTTTACCCAATTTTCTATGATCTCTTTTGCGAGCTTCTTCTAAAAAATTAAGATAATCATCCAACAATTCTTGCTTAGGGAAGCTAATACCATAGATACGTGTAAGCATTTGTCTATGCTCATCACCTCGCCAATAGGCTCCCGCAATATTTAATAGTTTAATAGCTTTTACGTATTTAGTAGATGGCAAGTGTGGTCCTCTACATAAATCTACAAAATCACCTAAAGTATATAATGTTAATTGTTGATTTTCTAATTCTTCTATCAATTCTATTTTGTAGATATTATCAATTTTCTTGAAATAATCTAAAGCTTCTTGTTTAGTTACTTCTTTTCTAACAAAAGGTATATCTAGTTTAATGATTTCTTTAATCTTGTTTTCTATTTTTTCTAAATCTTCTTCAGTAATTTTATGATCACCAAAATCAATATCATAGTAAAATCCTTGCTCTATGCTAGGTCCTATGCCAAATTTAGCCTCTGGGAAAAGAGAACTAATAGCTGCAGCCATGATATGAGATGATGAATGCCAAAATAAACTTTTACCTTCTGGGTCGTCCCATGTGATAATTTTAATCTGTGCATCGTGCTCTATAGCTCTATTTAGATCATACATTTGATCATTTACTTTAATAGCTAAAGCTTTATTTAGCAAGCTCTGACTAATAGCCTTAGCTATTTCAAAGCCAGTGATACCAGCAGGGAATGACTTTTTATTATCATCAGGAAAAGTAATTATTATCTCTCTCATATCTTTTTTAAAAAAATATTTGCAAAATTAATGTAAAATTTTTAAATGAAAAGTAAACTTATTCTAACAAAATTGTATTATAACTAAACATAAACTAGAAATTTTGTATAAATCAGTTCACAAATTGATTAGTAGATATTATTTAAGAATGATAATTCATCTTAAATAAATTTTTATTATGTCAAACCAGGGACAGGTATTTGTAATTTTTTACTAATAGCAATGAGCATTTCTTTAGTCATACGAGCTAAATCATAGTCTGGTTGCCAACCCCATTCTTCTCTAGCACAACTATCATCTATAGATTGTGGCCAACTATCAGCTATAGCTTGTCTGAAATCTGGATTATATTCAATTTTAAAATCTGGAATATATTTTCTAATCTCAGCAGCTAATTCCTCTGGAGTGAAACTCATAGCAGTAACATTAAAATCTGAATGATGTTTTAGTTTAGTAACATCAGCTTCCATGAGCATAATAGTAGCTTTTATACAATCAGGCATAAACATCATAGGCAATCTAGTATCTGATTTTAAAAAACAATTGTAATATTTATTTTTCACTGCTTCATAAAATATCTCAACAGCATAGTCAGTAGTGCCACCACCAGGTAAAGTTACACTACTAATGATACCAGGATATCTCATACCACGTATATCCACACCAAATTTATTGAAATAATAATTTCCTAAAAGTTCTCCCGATACTTTAGTAATACCATACATAGTAGTTGGTTGCAAAATAGTATCCTGTGGAGTATTTACTCTCGGAGTAGTAGGGCCACAAACTGCTATCGAGCTAGGAACAAAAACTTTTTCCAATTTCAATTCTCTTGCTACTTCTAGAGTATTTATTAATCCATTAATATTAGTATCCCATGCTTTCAATGGATCTTGCTCACCTTTAGCAGATAAGATAGCAGCCAAATTAATAATTATGCTTATATTGTATTCTCTACAAATTTCTTTAAATTTGTCAGTATTTCTGACATCTAATTGTACATATGGACCAGCTTTAGCTAAATCATCTGGTAATGGAGTACGGTTATAAGCTAAAACTACGTTTTCGTCTCCATATTTTTCTCTTAATGATGGTGTAAG
>JAHDSP010000064.1 GCA_018432645.1 Bacteroidales bacterium
GTTATTACCGTGAATGAACCAGTAATAATTTATCTATTAATTAAACAATTAATTCGATAATTTTATTTTTGTAACAAAAGTTTAAAAATATTTTGTATATTTGTAAAAAAGTTGGTTTATAAGAATGTTTTATATTTATTGTGTAAATAAGACGTTATCCGAAATTGTTCGATGCCCCCACGGAAAACCTATAAACTCTAATCATATAAAGTGTAGCATATGATAAATAAAGCAAAAATTATAATCGGCGATAGCAGAAAAATGATAGAAGTGGAAGATGATACTGTAGGTCTTGTAGTTACATCTCCGCCATATTGGAACATTAAAGATTATGGCGTCGAGGGGCAGGTTGGATACGGACAAACATTGCATGAATACTTAAAAGATTTATATGGTGTATGGAAGGAATGTTATAGAGTATTGAAACCTGGACGAAGGTTTTGTTTAAATATTGGCGATCAATTTGCACGTTCTATAATATATGGCAGATATAAGGTAATACCACTTCATGCTGAATTTATAGCCCAATGTGAGGACATTGGCTTTGACTATATGGGCTCAATTATTTGGCAGAAAAAAACAACCATGAACACAACTGGAGGAGCAACCGTAATGGGTTCTTATCCATATCCTCCAAATGGGATGGTTGAAATTGATTATGAGTATATTCTGATGTTTAAAAAGCCAGGCAACAATGAAAAGATAGATAAAGATATCAAGGAACGTTCTGCACTTTCAAAAGAGGAATGGAAGAAATATTTCTATGGTCACTGGTATTTCGGAGGGGCACGGCAAATCGAACATGAAGCCATGTTTCCTGATGAATTGCCAAATCGTTTAATAAAAATGTTTTCTTTCGTTAATGATATTGTTCTTGATCCATTTTTAGGAAGTGGTACCACCGTTAAATCAGCTTTAACCCTTAACAGAGATTCAATAGGCTATGAAATAAATGAAGAATTTTTAAAGACCATAATAGAAAAGGTTGAGCTAAATGAAAGTTTATTTAGCTTTTCAAATCAGATTGAAGTAATAAAGAGAAATTCAAAAATTTACATTGAGGACTTCGATTATGTGCCAAGAATAAAGGATGCGGAACCCAAAATTGAACCGAAAAAATTTAATTTTAAAAATGGTCGGTTGTATAAGGTAGTTGAGATAATTAATTCAAATACCATAAAATTAAATACTGGTCTTGTTGTAAAATTGCTGGGTGTAGTAATAAAAGATGAAGAAGCTGCAATAAAATATCTAACAGAATATGTCCTTAAAAAAGAGATCTTTCTAAAATTTGATGATGTCAAAGTTATTGATCAAGACACGGTAGAAGCCTATGTATATTTGAAAAATAAAATATTCATCAACTCCTTTCTTATAAAATCGGGTATGGCAATAGCAGATAGATCGTGTCAATACCAATATAAAAACAAATTTATTGAGATAGAAGCGGAGGTATAGAAATGGCAAAAGAATGGATATTGAACAGCGCAATGAACAGGTTTCAATTAAACTTCAAGCGCAATGTTGGAGCCGTATCCGAAGAAATTAGAAAATGTGCACCAAAAACGGTTGATGAATGGCGAGAATATTATTTTAAAAATGTAAAACCAAAGGAACATATAGAAGACTTAGGGAGAAAACTGTATGTGAAAATATCAGAAGTTCTTATCGCTGAGATTGAAGAAGTGACTGAAAAAGATTGCATTGACTACATGTATAATATTGTCATTGAACGAACCTTTGATGGATATATGACTGAAATTAAAACCATATATGGGCAATTAGAACAGATACTGGGTGTTAAAATCCAACCTGCTCCTGACGAATGGGATCGTTTATTCGCTGTTGATTTCTTCATTAAAATAAACGATAAGTATATTGGATTACAAATAAAACCTGCTGGTGGTGTATCACACATACCCCAAATCTTTAAGGAGCATGCAATACAGGAAACAACACATAAGAAATTTTCAGAAAAATATGGCGGCAAGGTGTTTTATGTAATCTCTATTAAAGAGGGAGGTAAAAAGAAAATATATAATACTGATGTCATTGATGAAATAAAGAAGGAAATTGAGCGTTTAAAAAGGGAATAATATGGAGGCTTCGAACAAATCAATGGCAAAGAGAGTTTGCCATGTTTCCCTTTCAGCTCGGTCGGATATCACGCTGCTATCTTGCTCCGCACCCTGCGGGTGTTTCGACCCAAATCCTCGCTTAGCTCGGACTTCAGATAGCCGCCACTCATTATGTGTAAGTGTGAAAAACTAAAATACAAAAAATATTGAGTATAGGAAATGGAAACAATAAAACTTAATGACATTCTAAAACTTGATAACTTAGATAATGTAAAAATCAGATTCAATTTGATGTTTGAGCAAAATTGGAACCCAATTGAGCTTTTTAAAAATGGCGACATATCGACAATGCTTGAAGGACAGTATTGGAATTACAATACAAGAAAATCCTACAAAGAAGGACAAATCACAATTGGTTTCGTAAAAATTAAACCAAAAGAGAATTTGTGGTTATTATTTCATATCGGCAGAATAACAAAAGACTTAAA
>JAHDSP010000159.1 GCA_018432645.1 Bacteroidales bacterium
CAGTGTATAATTTTATACATTTTTTAGCAATTTATGGTGAAAAAATTAAATTGCCTGATTCATTTTTATTTAGATTGTATAATGCTTTATGGTTAGGAGCTACATATCGTGGTTTTAGACAAGCTTATAAAGAAATATTTAGAAATTTGCATAAAAAATGAAAATAAGTATCCTAATACCCACAAAAAATAGACTATCTATTCTAAAAGAAACTTTGCATAATATTTATTACGTTAATAAATTACCAAAGGAAGATTTCGAAGTAATAGTGAGTAATGATGGCAATGATGATTTGTCATTATTATATAATGAATTCCCCTTTGATAATCTGAAAATAGTAAAAAATACTCATAAGCCAGGTGCAGCGGGTAATAGAAATAATGCTGCTGATTATGCTCAATATGATTTATTACAATTTTTAGATGATGATATTTTGATAACAGATAATTTTTTAAAAAGAGTTATTTATTGGCATAACGAATTGGAAAATATAAGTTTATGTAGTAAACTTATATTTTCAAAAAAAGTAAAAGAAATAGCCAATAAAACTTCATTCGGTAGATATATGATTAAACATGAGTATAATAATGAAATTAACGATTTTACCTCTTTAAATGATAATGGATTATATGTATCAAAGTGGTTACATGGATCATCACTTTCTATTAAAAGATTAACATTTATAAATATAGGCACATTTAATGAAGAAATCGGATTTGGTGGGGAAGAAGGAGAATTATGTTGTAGAGCTCAATTAAATGGTATAAGTTTAGTATATGATGCTAAAAATATAATCTATCATAATGATATTGATCGATTAATTTTAGATAATTGGTTAAAAAGGCAAACTACTGGAATTAATGGAGCAATTAGAATTTGCAAACTCCATCCCGAAGGACAAAATCATCCCACTTGGTATACCAATACTCCTATAAAAGCTTCTGATAATTGGAATGTCAAAATATTAAAACTTAAAAAAATCTTTTGTAGTTTCCCACCAGTGTATAATTTTATACATTTTTTAGCAATTTATGGTGAAAAAATTAAATTGCCTGATTCATTTTTATTTAGATTGTATAATGCTTTATGGTTAGGAGCTACATATCGTGGTTTTAGACAAGCTTATAAAGAAATA